>DATHXZ010000234.1:0-7195 GCA_035459405.1 Chthoniobacterales bacterium | reverse complement strand
GCGCGCCGAACGCGCCGGTGATGCTATCACTTTCCAGGTCGTTGGTTGCATTGCTGCCGGGCATCGGACTGTCGACGCCAGCAAATGCCGGCGCATCTGCAGACGTGTTCGGATTGTTCCCGAATGAAGCAAAATGTCCGCCTTTAGTAGTCCGCCACAGCGAAATTTCGGCGGGGGCTTGATCGTGCGGAGGCAGGTCGAAGGAGGGCAGCGCGTGGAGGCCAGCTTCGTCGGTAACCGCGTAGCTCGGCGATTCGGAAGGTTCCGCCACAGCTTCCGTTGCGGCAGGCGCCATGCAGAGCATCTCCGGCGGGCGCGCGGCCGCGGTACTGGATGTTTGTTCCGTGCTGTTGAACGAAAACACCGCCAGGAACAACCCCCCGCCGAATCCGAGGATCGTTAAGAGCCCCAGCACCAACCCGCCGCGGCTTACGTATCCGCGTCTCTGAGCCGACGTCCCGATCGAACCGGTGTTCCGATGAAAGGCGATGAACGCTGCCGTGACTGCAGGGTCGCTCGGCGCGTGGCGCGCGGGCAGAACTATCCCCGCGCCGGCGAACTCAATCTCCGGCTGCGCCTTCGACTCAATGCGCGGCGTTTCCATAGGGTGCGCTTTTATGAGCACGATCTGTTCCGGCCTTTAGCCCGGCAGTGAAAAATCTCACGGCACGCGCGAGCGCTAAGGCAGCGGGGATTCGTCGCCTGGTGCGAGTCGCAAGTTTGCGTAGCATCCATCTGATGGCAGCACCCGGTGCAACCGCCGTAGCGAGCGCGAACTCCCTCGTGGTGCGCTACGGAATCCAGACGGTGCTGGATAACGCCACGGTCAGCATTCTTGAAGGCGAACGTGTCGGCCTTGTGGGGCGGAACGGCTCGGGCAAGTCGACCTTCCTCGACATTGCCGCCGGGCGGAGCCGCCCCGATGCGGGCGAATTCACGACCCGCCGCGACCTCGTCACCGGCTACATGCCGCAGGTCTTCGATTTAGACGACACGGCCACCGTTCAGGAGAACATCATCAGCGGCGTGCAACGCGTGCTGGAATTGATTGCCGAATACGAGGCGGCACCGCCCGAAAGCGCAGCGAGCGCCATCCTGCTCGATAAGATCAACCACGCAGATGGCTGGAACCTCGACTCGCGCATCAAGTCGCTCATCACAAACCTGCATGCCCCCGACGAGGACCGGGTCGTGGGGACGCTCTCAGGCGGCGAAAAGCGCCGCGTCGCGCTCTGCCGGGCGTTGCTCGCGCGACCCGATTTTTTGATCCTCGACGAGCCGACGAACCACCGCGACACCGGCTCGATCGAGTGGCTCGAGCAATTCCTGGAGCGGTACCAGGGCACGTGCCTGTTCGTGACGCACGATCGGTATTTCCTCGATCGCGTCGCGACGCGGATCATCGAGCTTTCGCGCGGTCAGTTTCAAACCTACGAAGGCAACTACACCGATTACCTCCTCGCGCGCGCGCAGCGACAGGCTGTGGAGGAGATGCAGGAGAGGAAACGGCAGAAGTTCCTCAAGCGCGAGCTGGAATGGGTGCGCCGTGGGCCGAAGGCGCGGCGGACGAAGTCGGTGGATCGCATCGATCGCTATTTTGAAACGGCGGCGCAGGACGCGCCCGAGCAGGAGCTCGACGTCGACCTCATTATCCCGCAGGCGCCGAAGCTCGCGAATCGCGTGATCGAGTTGCGCGACGTCGCGGTGGAAGTTGGCGGGCGCACGTTGTTTCAGGAGTTGAGCCTCAATCTCGCGGCCGGCGAGCGGCTCGGCATCGTGGGGCGGAACGGGCTAGGCAAATCGTCGCTGCTGAAACTGATGCTCGGGCAGCTTCCGCCGGCGCGCGGCGAGGTGGAGATCGGCGCGCGCACGGAGATCAACTACGTCGACCAAAACCGCATGCTCCTCGATGACGACAAGACGGTCTGGCAGGAGGTGAGCGACGGGAGCGAAGTCGTCAGGCTCGGCGACGAGAGTGTCACGTTGCGCGGCTATTTACGGCGATTCCTGTTCAGCGAAGATCGAATCAACACGAAGATTTCGCAGCTAAGCGGCGGCGAACGCAGTCGCGTGCTGTTGGCGAAGATCCTCAAGCGCGGCGGGAACGTCTTGATGCTCGACGAACCGACGAACGATCTCGACCTCAGCACGCTCCGCTTGCTGGAGGAAGCGCTCGTCGCGTTCGGCGGGTGCGTGATCGTTGTCAGCCACGACCGCTATTTTCTAAACCGCGTCTGCACTTCAATCCTCGCTTTCGAAGGCGAAGGAGTCGTGCGCTACAACGTCGGCAACTACGATTACTACCTCGAGAAGCGCGCCGAGGAGCAGGCGTACGCGACACCCGAATCAACAGTCGAATCATCTACAAAGAAGCGCGCGGCCGCTGCGGTGAATCCACGCAAGCTCAAGTGGAAAGAAGAGCGTGAGCTTGAGTCGATTGAGTCCGTGATCCTCGACGCGGAGGAGAAAGTCGCCACCCTCGAGGAAGCTTTTGCCACGCCAGATTTCTATACGAAGCACGGCGACCGCTGGTCGGAGATGGAGTCGGAATTGAGAGCAGCTCGCGACCGGGTCGCGCAGCTATACGCGCGATGGGCTGAGCTCGATCAGCTGCAAAACGCGGCGGCGGCCAAATAGCCGAATCGCAGTGAAGCCGCTTCAACGAGCCGAAGCCGGCACCAATGATAGGTTGCGGAATGCTTAAGCGTCTCACGATCATCTGCTGCTCGCTCGCGTCTGCGGCGACTACTTTCGGGCACGACACATGGCTGTCTCCCTCGATCTACTCGGCGGATGCTGGGACGCCGATTACTTTCAATCTGACCAGCGGGATAGAGTTCCCGAAGCTCGACTCCGCGATCAAGCTGGAGCGCGTGCACCAGGCCCGCTGGCGCGTCGGCAGCGAAGAAGGCGAGCTGAAAGAATTAAAACCCGCCGAGCACGCGCTGCGGCTCGAGCGCTCATTTGCGAAAGGAGGCGTGGCGACATTGTGGATGCAGCTGAAGCCAAAAGACATCGAGCTGACCGACGAAGATGTGGAGCACTACCTCCAGGAAATCCGCGCGCCCCAGGAAGTGCAGAGCGCGTGGGCGGCGCAGAAAGGCACAGAGAAATGGAAGGAGCTCTATACGAAATGCGCCAAGACGATCGTGGAGATCGGACGCGCAGACGATGACCGCTCGTGGGCGCAACCAGTCGGCCTGCTGCTGGAATTTGTTTCGCTGAGCGCGCCGGGCGAATTGCGCGTCGGGAGGCCGGCGAAATTCAAGCTGCTGCGCGACAGGAAGCCGCTCGCGCGGACTGCGGTTGCGTTGCACGTCGAGGACGACAGCGGGCCCCGCTATGAAACGACTGATGCCGAGGGTGTGGTCACATTCCTCCTGGAGAATGCCGGGCCGACGATGGTTGCCACGGTCGACCTTCGTCCGCCGACGGAGGGCAAGGCTTGGGAGAGCGCATTCAGCACAATCACGTTCGAGACGAAGGGAAGTGAACAGCTGCACGAAACGCATTAGGCAAGGGCAGACATGGATGCTGACGACGCAGCTTCGCCGGAGTTTTGGTCGTGTCGCTATGTGACAGGCAGCACGCCGTCGGATTTGCAAGGGGTACCCCCGGCGCTGCATGCATTTCTCCAGCGCTCCGGTTCGCGCGGTCGAGCGCTCATCCCGGGCTGCGGCTCAGGTTACGAGGTGCGCGCCTTCCATGACGCTGGCTACGACGTGACGGCACTCGATTTCTCTTCCGCGGCCGTGAATAGGGCGCGAGCGCTCCTCGGAGCGCTCGGTGACAAGGTGCAGGTCGGCGATTTTTTCCATTACGAGTTCCCGGCGACCGGTTTCGATCTTGTGTATGAGCGGACGTTTCTGTGCGCTCTGTCGCCGAGCCGCTGGGCCGAATACGCCGCCCGAATGGCCGACCTGCTTCGCGATGGCGGCAGACTGGTTGGTGTGTTCGTCTTTGGAACTGCCGATGACGGTCCACCGTTTCCGCTGCCGGAGGGCGGGGAGCAGGAGCTTTTCACTGACCGATTTGAGCTAACACGCAGCGAAGCTCTTCCCGCATCCTTGCCGGTCTTCGACGGAATGGAAGAACGCTGGCAGGAGTGGCGACGCCTCCCGTGACCGTTTGGCTCCTCGCGAGTGTAACCATTGTCACCTTCGTGCTGTCGCACCGGTAGATTGAGTCTATTGATGCCGCCGCCTCATGAGATCTAGGACGCGCAAGCGGAGCGCACGAACATCATCATGCCAGTGATCCGCAGCGGCAATTTCAACATGTTCACGCTGGTCGCGATCGGCGTCAGCAGCGCGTTTCTCTACAGCGTCGCGATACTGACTGCGCCGGGACTCTTCCCGGCATCGATGCGCTATCGGAGGATGATTGGCGTCTACTTCGAAGCAGCGGCGATCATCACCGTGCTGGTGTTGTTCGGCCAGGCGCTCGAATTGCACGCGCGCAGCCGGACCGGCGCGGCGATAGGCGGATTGCTGGATCTCGCACCGAAGACAGCGCGCCGCCTGCGCAATGGCATGGAGAAAGATGTGCCGAATGGCGCGGATCTCGTCGCCGCAACCATTATCTACACCCACGCGAATACAGCTCGTCCGGCGCTACAGGAGATGCGGTTCGAGGTCGATTAAAGGCTTCGGTTGATTCGATTGAGCGAGCTAAAAGGCACGACGTGCGAGATCGAGTGCCGCGCGACCATGGAGGAGCCGCCGCGGTCGTGCGGCGAATACTGGCAGTTGGCGATGGGGTGGTGGCGAGGCAAGTTGTTCTGACGCATGGGCGGCAATCCCGATGAGCAACGGCAAACATATCTTCACTCTTGGGATCGAAGAGGAGTTTCAGATCGTCGATCCGGCCACGCGGGAGCTTTGTCCACACAGCGGCAGACTGGTCGCTGAAGGCAAGGAGAAGCTCGAAGGGAATGTGAAGCCCGAGATGCACCAGTCCGTCGTGGAGCTCGGGACGGAGATTTGCCAGGACATCCATGAAGCGCGTCGTCAGGTCGTCAGCCTCCGGAGCAAATTGGCGGCGACCGCTGCAAACGACGGCTTGAAGATCGCCTCTGCCGGCACGCATCCCTTCTCACGATGGGACGATCAACCGATCACGCCTAACGAGCGCTACAACACGATTGTGCAGGATCTGCAACAGGTCGCGCGCACGAACGTCATCTTCGGCCTGCATGTCCATGTCGGCATCCCGGATCGTCATACCGGGATCGATATCATGAACCAGGCGCGCTACTTCCTCCCGCACCTCTACGCGCTCTCGGTGAACTCGCCCTTTTGGCAGGGCAAAAACACGGGTTTGAAAGCTTATCGCCAGATTATCTTCGAGAGCTTCCCGCGCAGCGGCATGCCGGAGACCTTCGAGAGTCTCGGCGAATACGAGGATTACATCGAGTTGCTCATCAGCACCGGCTGCATCGATAATGCGAAGAAGATCTGGTGGGACATCCGCCTCCATCCGTTTTTCGACACGATTGAGTTTCGCATTTGCGATGCGCAGTCGCGCGTCGACGACACGCTGGGATTGGCTGCGCTGATCCAGGCCATCGTCATGAAGCTGCAGAAGATGCGCGATCAGAACGTCAGCTTCCGCACCTACCCGCGCCGCCTGCTGGATGAGAACCGATGGCGCGCCGGCCGCTACGGATTGGATGGAAAGCTGATCGATTTCGGGCGGCGGTGCGAAGTGGATGAGCGCGCACTGATCACCGAATTACTCGAGTTTGTGGCGGCGGAAGTGGACGAACTCGGCACGCACGCCGAGATGGCCCACGTCGAGCGAATCATGCGCGAAGGCACCGGCGCCGATCGGCAGCTCGCGGTCTGGGAACGCACGCAGGACATCCAGGCCATCGTCGATCACATTGTGCAGGAGACTTACGAGCAGCTGGATTCTGCGTAAACCGGCGCGTGCCGCACGGCCGCCTTGACTAGGATTGCGATGAACACTGAAGGCGAAGCGAAAGCGCACGCGTGCTGCGGCGGGAGCGAGCCGGGCCCTACTCCCACACGTGAAGATCATTCTTGCTGCGGGAGCGAACACTATGGCGCGCATCACGCGTCTGCTGATGTGAAGCCTTCCGCCGCGGCGAAGTATTTCTGCCCAATGTGTCCGGGCGTGGAGTCGGACAAACCCGGCGATTGCCCGAAGTGCGGGATGGCTCTGGAGCGGAATCCCACGTGGTCGCCCGAAGCGAAGACGATCTACACCTGCCCGATGCACCCGGAGATCGAGCAGGACAAACCCGGCGACTGCCCGATCTGCGGCATGGACTTGGAACCGAAAACCGTCGCCGGCGCAGACGCAGAAGAGGACAACCACGAGCTGCGCGACATGACGCGGCGGTTCTGGATCGGCGCATTGCTTGCGCTGCCGGTGTTCGTTTTGGGAATGGCGCATCTGTTGCCGAATGCGCCGACGTGGGTGGATGCGGATCCATCGCGTTGGTTGCAGTTTGCGTTGAGCACACCAGTCGTGCTTTGGGCTGGCTGGCCATTTTTCCGCCGCGGCTGGTTCTCGGTGAAAACCGGGAACCTCAACATGTTCACGCTGATCGCGATCGGGGTGGGCGCCGCCTATCTCTACAGCGCGGTCGTGATGCTCGCGCCGGGCTTTTTTCCACCCTCGATGCAGCACCACGGGAAGATCGGCATCTACTTCGAAGCGGCCGCGATCATCATCGTGCTGGTGTTGTTAGGCCAGATGCTAGAGCTGCGGGCGCGCAGCCGGACCGGCGCCGCCATCCGCACGTTGCTCGATCTCGCGCCCAAGACTGCGCGGCGAGTCCGCGACGGCGAGGAGGAAGATGTGGCGGTGGCGCATATTCATCAGGGCGATTCGCTGCGCATTCGCCCCGGCGAAAAAGTGCCCGTCGATGGCGAGATCCTGGAGGGCCGCACCTCGCTGGACGAGTCGATGATCACCGGCGAGCCGATGCCGGCAGAGAAGTCGGTCGGCGACAAGGTGACCGGCGGAACCGTGAACGGAACCGGCGCGTTCGTCATGCGCGCCGAGCGTGTCGGTAGCTCGACGATGCTGGCGCGGATCGTGGCGATGGTTGCCGAGGCGCAACGAAGCCGCGCGCCGATTCAGGCGCTGGCCGACAAGGTGGCGGCGATCTTCGTTCCCACGGTGCTCACCGTGGCGGCGCTGACGTTTGCGCTGTGGTTCTTCT
>DATHXZ010000233.1:0-2873 GCA_035459405.1 Chthoniobacterales bacterium | reverse complement strand
GACTGCACGCGAATCGGATTCGCCCCGCCGAGGCCCACACTGCCGACCACGACTTCACGCGTGACGCGGCGCTCGTAACGAAATGGATCGGTGCAGTAGTTCACCGCTTGCGCTTGCGCGGGCGCGCGCCGTTCGTGCCTGTATTCAGTGCAACGATCAGCTTCACGTCGATGTACCTGGCACGGCCATCGGCTTCGTATACGTGGATCGTCTCTTCGTCCGGCGCGAATGACAGGAACTCCGGATGCGCCACTCGCACCGTCGTGCCGTTTGTAAGCACGATATCGAACGGCTGAAACGGTGCCGCCTCGTACAGGCTACGGAGAGCGACTGTATTCATCCGCGAACGTATCTGCCGAGCAGCGGGCCCGCAAAGTCGAAGCGCGCTACGGCGCCGGTGAAGGATTCGCGGGTGCTGAGCGACGAGGCGGCTCGTCGTCCGGATCGCGCCCGAACAAATCGCCGATGTCGAAGAAGCTGACGTACGCCATGTAGCCAATGATCAACACCGCGCACGCGGTCTGCACGACTTCGAGGACGCGGATGTTCACCGGCTTGCGACGGATCGATTCAATAATCGCGAGCACGATGTGGCCGCCGTCGAGCACCGGGATCGGCAGCATGTTCAGGATCGCGAGGTTCACGTTCAGGATCACGCTGAACCAGAGCGCGAGCTGCCAGCCGCGTTCGCTCTGAAAGAGGAGATAGTAGATGCGCCCAATACCGACCGGACCGCTGAGGTGCTGGAGCTTGATGTCGGATTTCGGCGAAGCGACCGCGCCGATTGTGTTCAGCGTGCTCGTGACGCTGTTGTAGACCTGCTCGACGGGGTCCGGATGGGCGATCGACGTCCTGCCCGTCGCGTCCCAGCGAATCCCGATGCGCGGGCTCTTCTCACCTTCGTCGTTCGCGAGCATCACTGGCTGCACCTGCGGCTCGATTAGCTTGCCGTCTCGCAGGACCTGGAGCGTCAGTGGCTGCTCGCGGTTCTTCTCGATGTAATCCGCGAGCGCGATCGGGTGAAAAATGGGCGTGCCGTTGAAACCACGGATCACGTCACCCTTCATCAGTCCAGCGGTCGCCGCCGGTGTGTCCGGCTGCACCTCATCGACAAGCGGAGTCTGCGCGGGCAGGATCATTACCTGGCGCACGCTCTTGCGCCGCCAGCCGCTCGTCTCGGCTTTGTGCGGCACGACCTGAAAAGCGAGCACAGCGCCATTGCGTTCGATTTTGAACGGAATCGTCATACCCTCGCTGCGCACCACGTTCCAGGTGACGCTGTTGTTCATGCCGGAGAAGCGCGTGACCGGCTGGCCGTCTACTTCGAGGATTCGGTCGCCCGGCTGGATGCCGGCCTTCGCCGCCGGCGATTCGGCCGGCATGTAGCCGACCGTCGTCGTCAGGTCTGATTCGCCGACAGGGTGGCCGACGAGCCAGACGACCGCGGCGAAGAAAAGCGCGAGCAGAAGGCTGAAGAGCGGCCCGGCGATCGCGACGATAATCTTATCGAGCGCAGAGACGGGCGGAAGCTTCGCGCGGTCGGTGTCCACTTTCCCTTCGATGATGTCCATCGGCGCGAGCTGCGGCACCGAGACAAAGCCGCCGAACGGGATCGAGCCGAGCGAGTACTGCACGCCGTTGATTGTCTTCTTCCAGAGCGGCTTGCCGAACCAGACGCCGAACTTCTCCACCACCAGGCCGCGCCACCGCGCGGCGAGGAAATGCCCGAGCTCATGGACGATGATCAGCAGGTTAAAGAGGACGACGACCTCGAGCAGGATGAAGAGAAAGCGAAGGACTTGCATCATCAACGGATCACTGAGCTAGTTGTTCCGGATCAACGCGGCGGATTCAATCCGCGCCCACTGATCGGCGGCCAATATCGCATCGAGGGAAGCGTCCGCAATCGAGCCGTGGCGATTCATCACGTCGGCGACGAGTTGCCAGATTCCCGGAAACGAGATCCGTTTCTCGAGGAACGCGGCGACGGCAACTTCATTGGCGGCGTTCAACACAGCAGGCAGAGTACCGCCCCTCTCTCCGGCTCGGCGCGCGAGGCCGAGGGCGGGGAAATCCTCGTAACGCGGGGTGTCGAACTCGAGCTGACGGAGCTTGCCGAAGTCGAGCGGCGGGAGCGAATTCGGCACGCGGGCAGGCCAGGTGACAGCGTACTGGATCGGGAAACACATGTCCGAGTGGCTCAGCTGTGCCAGCACGGAGCCATCGCTGAACTCAACCATCGAGTGCACGATGCTCTGCGGGTGAATGACCACTTCGACGCGCGACATCTCAACGCCGAACAGCCACCGTGCTTCGATCATCTCGAGGCCTTTGTTAAAGAGCGTCGCGGAATCGATCGTAATCTTGGGACCCATGTTCCAGGTCGGGTGACGCAACGCCTGGTCAGGCGTGATGTCGTTGAATTGCTCAGCATTCGTCTGCCGGAATGGCCCGCCGGATGCGGTCAGAATCAACCGGCGAACCTCCGCTGTCTGACCGTTGAGACATTGGAAGATCGCATTGTGTTCACTGTCGACGGGCAGCACGTGCACCTTCTTGCGCGCGGCGGCGTTCATCACGATCTCGCCGGCCATGACGAGGATCTCTTTGCTCGCGACCGCGAGATCCTTGCCAGCTTCGATCGCCGCGAGTGCCGGTCTCAATCCGCCGGTGCCGATGACGGCGACCAGCACCATCTCAGCGCTCGCGAGACATGCGATCTCGCAGAGCCCTGTTTCACCGGTGAGAATCTTCGGCTGATATGTGAGCGCTGAACGCAGGTCGCGCACTTTCGTTTCGTCGACGATGCAGACTGCTTCCGGCCGAAGCTCGTTCGCCTGCGCGGCGAGCTTGGCAGCGTTGGTGTTCGCCGC
>DATHXZ010000232.1:0-7937 GCA_035459405.1 Chthoniobacterales bacterium | reverse complement strand
TCCCCACCCGCGTGGGGATGGTCCGGCTCGGGCTTCGCAGCCCTCGCTCGCTCCCACGTTCTCCCCACCCGCGTGGGGATGGTCCGGTATCCCGCACCAGTGGAAGGCGCCGGACATTGTTCTCCCCACCCGCGTGGGGATGGTCCGGGTTCGTCTCGCTCGCGGGCGTGATCGAGTATGTTCTCCCCACCCGCGTGGGGATGGTCCGAGAGCGCGGCCATATTGAGCGCCCCATTGTAGGTTCTCCCCACCCGCGTGGGGATGGTCCGAGATAGGAATCGCCCGCCGCGAACCGGAGGCAGTTCTCCCCACCCGCGTGGGGATGGTCCGTTGCGGGCGATTTTGAGCGGGATGCTGATGGAGTTCTCCCCACCCGCGTGGGGATGGTCCGTGCGCCATGACTGCGTCGCCGACACGGCGAGTGTTCTCCCCACCCGCGTGGGGATGGTCCGACGGTGTTGGCCGCCTGCGGGTTGAGCGAGAGGTTCTCCCCATCCCCGCGGGGATGGTCCGACTCCGCTCGATCGGCTCGGCGATGACACTACGTTCTCCCCACCCGCGTGGGGTTGGTTCGCACCCCAGCCCGTAAGCTGGAAGCATGCGCTACGTTTTGCCTGGGTGTTAGGCTCGGGGCTTGGCCAATTCTACCCGGGCAGGCTTGCTCGCGCAGCAAGGTCCGGCAACTTCCCGGATGCTTTCATCAATGCGGGTCAAAGATGCGCTGCAGAGCACCGTGCCACGCGAGTCGATCCTCGTCCAAGGCTGGGTGCGCACCCGGCGCGATGCGAAGACGTTCTCGTTCATCGAGCTGAATGACGGCTCGTCGCTGAAGAACCTGCAGGTGATCGCAAACGACACGCTGCCGAACTACCCGGACGTGCAGCATCTCGCGACCGGGTCGTCGATCTCCGTGCGCGGGAAGCTGGCTGCGTCGCAAGGCAAAGGTCAGGCGTGGGAAGTGATCGCGGATGAGCTGACGATCGTCGGCCCCGCAGACGACACGTATCCGCTGCAGAAGAAGGGCCACACGCCGGAGTTCCTGCGCGAGATCGCGCACCTGCGGCCGCGCTCGAATCTCTTCGGCTCCGTGTTCCGGGTGCGGAACCGGCTCGCCTACGCCATCCACACGTTCTTTCAGGAGCGCGGGTTCGTCTACGTGCACACGCCGATCATCACCGGCAGCGACTGCGAAGGCGCGGGCGAGTTGTTCCGCGTCACCACGATCGACCCGACGAACCCACCGCGGAAGGACAACGGGCAGATCGACTACGCCAAGGACTTCTTCGCGCGTTGCACGTATCTGACGGTCAGCGGGCAGCTTGAAGTCGAGGCGTTCGCCTGCGCGTTGAGCAAAGTTTACACCTTCGGGCCGACGTTCCGCGCGGAGAACTCGAACACCTCCCGCCATGCCAACGAGTTCTGGATGATTGAGCCTGAGATGGCGTTCTGCGATCTCGGCTGCAACATGGATACCGCGGAAGAGCTCGTGAAGTACCTCATCCGCGATATCCGCGCGAACTGCCCCGACGAGATCGAGCTCTTCGGAAAGTTTGTCGACAAGGAGTTGATCGCGCGGCTCGATTTCGTGCTCGACCGGCCGTTTCAGCGCATCAGCTACACGGAAGCGGTCGAGCTGTTGCTGAAGAGCGGGCAGAAGTTCGAATTCCCGGTCGAATACGGAACGAACCTGCAGTCAGAACACGAGCGTTGGCTGACCGAGAAACACTTCAAATGTCCCGTTACTGTCTTCAACTACCCGAAGGAGATCAAACCGTTCTACATGCGGTTGAACGACGACGATAAAACCGTCACCGCGATGGACGTCCTTGTGCCCGGCATCGGCGAGATCGTCGGCGGCAGTCAACGTGAAGAGCGACTCGACGTGCTCGAAGCGAACATGCGGCGGCACGGCCTCGATCCCGCGGACTACAAGTGGTATCTCGACCTGCGGCGCTACGGTACCGTGCCGCATTCGGGCTTTGGTCTTGGTTTCGAGCGCATGCTGATGTTCGTCACTGGAGTGTCGAACATTCGCGACGTCATCCCGTTCGCCCGCACGCCCGGCAGCGCAGAATTTTAGCACGCTCAGAGATTGTAGGGCGTTTCTGTGCAACGCCGCGCAACGGCCCGACGCACGCGCCGGTGGCGTCTGACACAGACGCCCTACAATTTCGCGTCTTCTGAGTTGAAGGCGAACTGGTATGGCCAATCTTCGGGAGCTTTCACCAAGCCGGCGCGCACCGGATTCTGACGGAAGGTATCCCCATTTCTCAGAAAGCGACTCATCCAAGCGCAGCAGACGATCGAAACAACCTTCCTGCCAGCGCCACGCTGGGGATTGCGCCGAGCTGCCGTCTGACACAGACGGCCTACAATCGCGGCCGCTGCGCCTCGTTGAACCAGCGTTTGAACCACTTCGAGAACGCTGCAACGGACGCCTCACGATCACGCGGCGCTGCCAGCAGATGCAAGTGGTCGGGCATGGCGATCGCCGCCAGAATGTGCCACTGATTGAGGCGCGAAAACACACTCAAGCAGGTCTGCCAAACTTTCTGGTTCGTCAGGACCGGCTTCCGCGACCGGACGCAAAAAGTGACAAATTAGACCGTCGATTACTCCCACGGCAGCCATTTCGGAATCCGCGGCGGGCGCGCCATGCGACGATTCTAGGGCGTTTCTGTGAAACGCCAACGCATACCAGCCGGTAGGCGAAGCCTGGCGTCTGACACAGACGCCCTACAAACAAGGTAAATCGCCTACTTGCGTCCTTGGCCGGGACGGTAGTCTTCCGCAGCGGCTTCGAACGCTTTCTCGAGCCCGACCATGTCTTCGCCGGGGCGGAGGCTGTCGAACGCTTCGGATTCGCGCTTCAGGTCTTCCTCTGAGTAGTTCGCAGCCTTGATCGAAAGTCCGATGCGGCGCTCCACGCGGTCAACTTTGATGACGCGTGCTTCGACTTCCTGGCCGACCTTCAGGACGTCCTTCACCTTCGTGACATGCTCCTCGCTGAGCTGCGAGATGTGGACTAAGCCGTCGATGTCATCCGCCAGCTGCACGAATGCGCCAAAGCTCGCCAGCTTGGTGACCTTGCCAGTGACGAGATCGCCGATCTTGTACTTCTGGTCTATTTCTTTCCACGGATCGTCGGCCAGCTGTTTAATGCCAAGGCTGATCCGCTGGTTGGTCTTGTCGATGTCGATAACTTCGGCTTCGACGTCGTCGTTCTTCTTAAAGACTTCCGACGGGTGGTTGATCTTCCGCGTCCAGCTCAGGTCGGACACGTGGATCATGCCGTCGATCCCGTCCTCCAGCTCCACGAACGCGCCGTAGGCGGTCATGTTGCGGATCTGGCCCTTCACGCGGCTGCCGATCGTGAATCTCTTCTCGATCTCATCCCACGGGTTGGCTTCGAGCTGGCGCAGGCCCAACGAGATCTTCTGCTCTTCCTTGTTCACGCCGAGGACAACGGCTTCGACTTCCTGCCCCTGCGTGAGCACGTCGGATGGACGCATGATGCGCTTCGTCCACGAGAGCTCGGAAACGTGGATGAGACCTTCGACACCTTCTTCCAGTTCCACGAACGCGCCGTAAGGCACGAGGTTCGTGATCTTGCCTCTGACGCGCTGACCGGCCGGGAACCGTTCTTCGATCTGATCCCACGGATTCTTCTGCGTCTGCTTGAGGCCGAGCGACACGCGCTCCTTCTCCTTGTTGATGTCGAGAACAACGACGGAAAGTTCCTGCCCGACCTTGAGCAGCTCGCTTGGGTGGCCGAGACGGCCCCACGTCATGTCGGTGATGTGGAGCAAGCCGTCCATTCCGCCCAGATCGATGAACGCACCGAAGTCGGTGAGGTTCTTGACCGCGCCCGTCACGGTGTCGCCGACCTTCACGCCCTCGAGGAAGCGCTGGCGCTTCTCGCTCCGCTCCTGCTCGATGAGCTCGCGGCGCGAGAGGACGACGTTCTTCCGGTCGTCGTTGATCTTAACGATTTTGAAGTCGTAGGTGTTGCCCACGAACTGCTGCAAATCCTTCGGCGGGATGATGTCGATCTGCGATGCCGGCAGAAACGCCTCGACGCCGATGTTCACCATCAGGCCGCCCTTCACGACCGACTTCACCTTGCCCTTGATGAGGCCGTCGCCGGCGAAGACGCTCGCGATCTTGTTCCAGTTCTGCCGGTAGGCGGCCTTCTCCTTCGAGAGAATGACCATGCCCTCTTCGTTCTCGAGGCGCTCGAGGAGCACTTCCACTTCATCGCCGACTTCCATCGAGTCGACGTCGTCGAACTCATGCGCGGGGATGATGCCTTCGGATTTATACCCAATGTCGACCATGACCTCGCGCGGTCGAATCTCCAGGACGCGTCCCTTGACAATCTGTCCTTCTTTGAAGTCGCGAAATGACTTCGCGAGCAGTTCCTGCATTTGCGGCATATGGGTGTGTTTTCTCCTGGTGGCGCGGTGGCCGGTTTTCTGACGAAGCGCGCGACGCTAACCGCCGTGCTTTCCCGCAGAAAGGGGCTCAACATTAGGCATGTTCGCGAGGCCGGTCAACTCACGCGCGGGCGGTGTTTCGAAGCGGAATCGACGGCGCGATTTCAAGGCGTTTTCGGTCAAAAATTTGACGGCTCTCCGGTGCTCGTGTCGGTTGAGTCGCTGTGAGGACAAAACGCCTGCTCGCGCTGTTCGTTGCGCTCGGATTAATGACCGCGGTCGCGCTGGCCAGCCCGCCCGCTGCGGAGCCACAAGCCGCGGAGGCGATCAAAGCGCCGAACACGACTGTCGTGCATCTCTGGGCGCCGTGGTGTGGCAATTGCAAAGCGGAGCTCAAGAGCGGCGGCTGGACGAAGATAATCAACGACAATCCGCAGACGCAATTCCTCTTCGTCTCCATCTGGAACTCGGGCGACGATGGGCGCGCTGCGCTGAAGAGCCACAACATCGGCGATCAGCCAAACGTCATGATCCTCGCCGATCCCGGCCCACGCAGCGGCCCCGAGAAGCTCAAGCGTTTCCTCGATCTGCCGGTGAGCTGGATCCCGACGACGTGGGTCTTCAAAGGCGGCGACCTCCGCTACGCACTCAATTACGGCGAAGTGCGCTTTGAGGTGCTCCAGCAGTTCCTCGAGGACGCCAAGTCGGAATGGTCACACTAGCCGCGAAGCTTCACGGCGGCATCGGCACAAAGCTCGACGGCATCCTCGCTTACAATTATCTTCGTGCATTCCGTCGACTACCCGAACGGAGTTTTTCGCTTTGAGTGACACGATGCATACCGAGACGCCCGTTATGGCGCCGACCGAAATCCTCGCCGCCGAGAAAGCGCGGGGGAAGCCGCCACAGATCCTGCGCCTGATCGGCGACACGCCGCTGCTGGAGATCACGCGCATGGACACTGGTCCGTGCCGGCTCTTCGTGAAGCTCGAGAATCAGAACCCGACCGGCTCGATCAAGGATCGCGTTGCGTTGTCGATGATCGAAGCCGCCGAGCGCGAAGGCAGGCTCAGACCGGGCGGCACGATCATTGAAGCGACCGCCGGCAACACCGGCCTCGGCCTCGCGCTCATCGCGGCGGCGAAAGGCTACCGCATCATCCTCGTCATCCCCGACAAGATGTCGCAGGAGAAAATCTCCCACGTGCGCGCGCTCGGCGCGGATGTGCGGATTGTGCGCTCTGATGTGATGCGCGGACACCCTGAGTACTACCAGGATTACGCCGCGCGACTGGCGGCCGAAATCCCCGGTTCGCTCTTCGTGAATCAGTTCGGCAATCCGGCGAACCCGGAAGCGCACGAGCGCACTACCGGGCCAGAGATTTGGGAACAGATGCGCCACGACGTCGACGCATGCGTGGTCGGCGTCGGATCGAGCGGAACGATCACTGGGCTGAGCCGCTTCTTCTCACGCGTGCGGCCGCGACGTGGCGTCGAAATGATCCTCGCTGACCCGGAAGGCTCGATCCTCGCCGAATACACGAGAAGCAAAACACTTGGCGAAGCTGGCAGCTGGGCAGTCGAAGGCATCGGCGAAGATTTCGTTCCGGACATTGCGGACCTCTCCTACGTCACCGAAGCCTTCTCGATCCCCGATGTCGAAAGCTTCACCGTCGCACGCGAACTCTTGCGCAACGAGGGCATCCTCGGCGGCTCATCGACCGGCACGCTCGTCGCCGCCGCGCTGCGTTACTGCCGCAAGCAGACGAAGAAGAAACGCGTCGTCACGTTCATCTGCGACACCGGAAACAAATACCTCTCGAAGATGTACAACGACTTCTGGATGGCGGAGCAAGGATTCCTGCCGCGCCAGGAGCACGGCGACCTGCGCGACCTCATCTCGCATCGCTACGAAGCGCGCGAAGTGATCTCGGTAAAGCCGGATGACATACTGCTAATCGCCTACAACCGCATGCGCAGCGCTGATGTGTCGCAAGTCCCGGTGCTGGACGAAAGCGATCGAGCGGTCGGCATTCTCGACGAATCAGATCTGCTCATGAAGGTCCACAGCGATCCGTCGCAGTTCAAAGCGCCGGTCCGAAGCGCGATGACCGACAAGCTTGAGACGCTTGCGCCATCAGCAACCGTCCAGGAGGTGATGGGCGTCTTCGAACGCGGCCGCGTCGCCATCCTCATGGACGGCGGGACGTTCCTCGGCCTGATCACCCGCACGGACCTGCTCTCCTACTTGCGGCTGCGCATGCCGAAGTAGGCCCGCGCGGTTTCCCTCTTCTTCTATGGACAAAAAGCACGACATCGCCACGCGTGTCATTCACGCCGGCCAATCTCCTGACCCGAGCACCGGCGCGATCATGACGCCGATCTACCAGACGTCGACGTACGTGCAGGAGAGCCCGGGGCGGCACAAAGGCTACGATTATTCGCGCTCGATCAATCCCACACGGCTGGCGTACGAGCGCTGCGTCGCTGACCTCGAAAGCGGCAGCCGAGCGTGGGCCTTCGCATCCGGTCTGGCGGCAATGGCAACCGCGCTCGACACACTCGAGAGCGGCTCGCACGTGCTGGTGAGCGATGATCTTTACGGCGGTACGTTCCGCTTATTTGAGCGCGTGCGCCGTCGTTCGGCGAACCTCGATTTCACCTTCATCGACATGAGCAATCCCGCCGATGTCGAACGCGCGATGAAGGCGAACACGCGCATGGTCTGGCTGGAGACGCCGAGCAATCCGTTGCTCAAGGTCATCGATCTGGAAGCGGTCGCGAAGATCGCGCGCGCTCACAATGCGGTCAGCGTTTCCGACAACACCTTCGCGTCCCCATGGGCGCAGCGGCCGATCGAATTCGGCTTCGACATGGTCATCCATTCGGCCACCAAATATCTCAATGGCCACTCAGATATCGTGGGCGGCGTGGCGGTTGTCGGGGAGAACAAGGAGCTCGCCGATCAGATGCAGTTCCTGCAGAACGCGGTCGGCGCGATCGCGGGGCCGTTCGACAGCTTCCTCGCCTTGCGCGGATTAAAGACGCTCGCCTTGCGCATGGAGCGGCATTCGCAGAACGCGCGCGAAATTGCGGAGTCGCTGCAAGGTGATCCAAAGATCAAGGCCGTGTTCTACCCCGGGCTGAAATCACACCCGCAACACGAGCTCGCGACCCGCCAGATGCGCGGCTATGGCGGGATGGTCACGCTGGTGCTGAACACCGACATCGAAGGCACGCGCCGTTTCATGGAAGCAACGCAGTTGTTCTCGCTCGCCGAGAGCCTGGGAGGCGTGGAGAGCCTGATCAATCATCCGGCGCTGATGACGCACGGCTCCATTCCCCCGGAGACTCGGCTCGCCCTTGGGATCACAGAGTCGCTCGTCCGACTGTCGGTCGGTGTGGAAGACGTCGGAGACTTGAAGGTTGACATTCGCAACGCGCTCGCCGCGATTTAGAGGAACGTCGTAGCACAGGCATCTTGCCTGTGGGGGTTGCGGGC
>DATHXZ010000231.1:0-1675 GCA_035459405.1 Chthoniobacterales bacterium | reverse complement strand
TGAAAGTCCGTGTATTTGCCGGGCTTGGTGGCGCCGCCTTTTTGCGCTTGAGCGGCTGGCGCAGCGACGAGCGCAGCAGCCACGAACGTGAGGAGAAGACGCGTTGCTTTCATCGCGCCGGTGTAGCGTGTTTGCGGAATTCCGGCAATAACCGGATGATCAGCCGAGAAGCCGGTTGTAGGGCGGGCGCTAGTGACGGAAATGCCGCACGCCGGTGAAGATCATGGCCATGTCGCGGTCGTTGGCCGCGGCGATCACCTCTTCATCCCGAACGGAACCCCCGGGTTGAATCGCCGCCGTCGCGCCGGCATCAGCCGCGGCGAGCAGCCCATCTGCAAAGGGGAAAAACGCATCGCTCGCGATCGCACTGCCGCCTAGCGACAGGCCAGCGGCTTCCGCTTTCCAGACCGCGATCCGCGCTGAATCGACACGCGACATTTGCCCGGCCCCGACTCCAAGCGTGCGATCAGCCCCAGCATAAACGATGGCGTTCGACTTCACGTTTTTCACGACGCGCCAGCCGAAGATCATGGCTTTCAATTCGGCTTCCGTCGGCGCTCGCTTGGTCACGATCTTGGTCGAGAGATCGACCACCTGCCCGCTGTCCTTGTCCTGCACGAGCACTCCGCCGTGGACCGACCGGATGTCGACCTCGGACGTGCTCGAGCCATCGCACGGCAGGTTGCGGATGAGGCGCAGGTTCTTCTTCTTCTGAAAGAGCGCGCGTGCCCGCGGCCCGAACTCCGGCGCGATAATCACCTCGCTGAAGATTTCGCTGATCGCCTTCGCGAGCGATTCGTCGATCGGCCGATTGCAAATGATGATGCCGCCAAACGGCGCCTGCTTGTCGGTCGCGAACGCTTTCGCCCACGCCTCGCGCAGATCTTCATCGCTGCCGACCCCGCAGGGGTTGGTGTGCTTCAGAATGGCAACGGTCGGGGCGGTGAACTCCGTGATCAGGTTCGTGGCGGCGCTGATGTCGAGGATGTTGTTAAACGACAGCTCCTTGCCGTGCAGCTTCTCGAAGCACTGGTCGAAATCGCCGTACAGCGCCGCGTTCTGGTGCGGATTCTCGCCGTAGCGCAGCTTCGTCACGAGCGGCAGCGACAACGAAAACGAGGCATCGGTCGTCTGCTCCTTGTTCAGGAAATTCGCGATGGTGCGGTCGTACTCCGATGTCTTGATGAAGGCTTTGATCGCGAGGCGCTCGCGCAGCTTCATCGTGGTTTCACCTTCGTGGTCGCGCATCGCTTCGAGAACGGCATCGTAGTCCGCCGGGTCGACGACCACCGTGACTGACTCGTAGTTTTTCGCCGCGCTCCGGATCATCGAAGGCCCGCCGATGTCGATCTGCTCGATCGCCTGCGCGAGCGTCACGTCCTGCTTCGCGATTGTCTCTGCGAATGGATAGAGATTCACCACGACGAGATCGATCGGCTGGAAGCCTTGCTCCTTCGCCTGCTGCTCGTGCAGCTCGTTCCCGCGCTTGTAAAGCAGCCCGCCATGCACGCGCGGATGCAGCGTCTTCACCCGCCCTTCAAGCACCTCGGGATAATCCGTGAAGCTCGAGATGTCCCGCACCGGCACGCCTTCCTTCCGCAGCAACTCGGACGTGCCGCCGGTCGAGATGATATCGACGCCGAGCTTTTCCAGCGCGCGCGCGAACTCAGCGACT
>DATHXZ010000230.1:0-1905 GCA_035459405.1 Chthoniobacterales bacterium | reverse complement strand
CGCTCGAGCTCCTCCGCGAGCGCTTCGTTCAACGCCTGGCGATATGTGATCTCGCGCATCGTCATAGCAGCGGCGCGTCCGTTGACATGGCGCGAGCGAGCGCTGCGCCATTGCGATCGCCGTAGCTGTAGTTGTACAGCTCCTCGAGCGGCGGTTCGGCGCTTTGTTCCGCGAACTTTACGCTCGCGAGTGCGGCGTCTTTCGCCGCCTTGTCCATCGCATCGAACTGGTCGTTGTTCAGCTTGCCCTCACGCGTGAGCTGCGCGCGCAAACGCGTGATCGGATCGTCCATCCGATACTTCTCGAGCTGTTCTTTCGTGCGATAGCTGGCTGGGTCCGACATCGAGTGTCCGCGGTACCGGTAGGTCCGAATCTCGACGAACGCCGGATGCGGGTCTTTGCGGATCGCACCGATCACTTCAGTCAGCTTGTCGCGAACCTCGCGGAAGCTCATGCCGTCGGCTACGAAGCCCGGCATCTCGTAACCTTCCGCGCGATCGACGATTTGCTTAAGCGAAGTCGATCGCTCCACGCTTGTGCCCATCGCGAACAGATTGTTCTCGCAGATGAAGATGACCGGCAGCTTATAAAGCGCGGCAAGGTTGAACGCTTCGTGGAAGGCGCCTTGATTGATCGCGCCGTCGCCGAAAAAGCAAAGCGTCACGCGATCTTCGCCGCGATATTTTGACGCGAACGCCATTCCCGCGGCGAGCGGGATGTGAGCGCCGACGATCGCGTGCCCCCCATACATGTGGTTCGCCTTGTCGAAGTAGTGCATCGACCCACCGAGACCACGCGAGCAGCCGGTCGCCTTGCCGAACAGCTCGGCCATGCAGGCGTCGGCTGTTGTTCCGCGCGCCAGCGCATGCCCGTGATCGCGATAGGCGGTAATCAGGTAATCGTTATGGCGCGTTGCCGCGACGGCGCCGACGACGACCGCTTCCTGCCCGATGTAAAGGTGGCAAAACCCGCCGATCTTCTGCGCTTGATACTGCTGGCTCGCGCGTTCCTCAAAACGCCGGATCAGCAGCATCAGCGAGAGCATTTCGACTTCGTCGCGTTGCTCCGGCTGTGACATGCCGGATTACGCAGCGCGCGGGACCGCGCAGCTGGCGCGGGCGCGTTCCGGGCTACGCCCGTAATGAACGCAGAAGACGAAAAGCGACGTGAAGAGCAGATCGCCAAGCATGGAGTTCCGCAGGAACATCCACGTCGGTGTCGAGCTGTATGCCGGAAGGCCGACCGTCTGCGCCTGGATGAACCCGGCAAAGTTCTCCGTGTAGCCGGGATCGCTCAGCCACGAAAACGTGTTGGCGATCAGATAGAGCAGGAGCGAGCCAGCGAGTGATGCCGCGAGCATCGTCTTGATCGATGCGCAATTCTGAAGTGCCACCCCGGCGAGTCCGATGACAATCAGGCCGAAATACCGGCTGATGATGAGAGGGCTCAGGAGATCGGCGCCGTAGTGCAGATTCAGGATGATGTCCGAGACGAACAGCAGAACGAGCGGGACTGTAAACTTGTATTTCGCCGGGAAATAAGCCGCGCTACAGAGAGCGATTGCGGCGAGCGGCGCGAAGTTCGCAAGCGACGCCGATTCGAGCTGCACGAACGGCCCCATGACCACGCGGTAGAGCACCGCGATCAGGACGAGGAGAAAGGCGGGAATCATCGGGCAGCAACTTGTAGCTCTCCGCGAGATATGCAATGCGCTTTGTCCGCGAATGCAGTTCTTGCGGTGCGACAATTGCGCTCAACCGCAGGGGGATGCCGCGGCTTCGCAGTGGTTAGGCGGTCGGCGCCGCTGGACTAGCAGCAGCACGGGATTTCGCGAGCAGGCGCGCTTTGCGGCGACGCGCGGCGTTGCGATGAATGATGCCGCGCTTTGCCGCCTTGTCGACTGCC
>DATHXZ010000229.1:0-2289 GCA_035459405.1 Chthoniobacterales bacterium | reverse complement strand
CGAGCGGGTTGTACATCACCTGCATCCACTCCGGCGCCTCCTTTTCGGCGAATGCGAAGCCGGTCGTCGTAGTCGTCGTCAACACGCAGCCAAAGGCGGAATCGAACTCGCGCAGCTTGCGCGCGAGCTTCAGTGCGATCGCCACTTCTCCTACGCTGACCGCATGAATCCATGTCGTTGCTGAGGCGATCGGTGCGAGGCGCGCGTCCGGCGCGTAAATTCCGAACCGCTGGCCGAAGTTGCGCCGGTAATTGCCGCGCCGCCGCATCTTCAACAGGTAGCCGGGCATGAAAAGCAACAGCCCAACCGGGAACAGCAAATTGTAGATCAGCCGAATCATTCGCCATCTGTCGCTACCGTCTCGACGGTCCTTGCGGCGTGCCGCATGAACAGCACCTCCGTCGCGCCGTATGTTTTCGCCCGGATGATCTGCCAAAGCTCAGACGGGACGACTTCTTCACCGGGACGCTTCTCGAGCACGAACGTGCCAGCCGGTTGCAGCAAGGCGGCGAGATTGCGATTTGCGAGCAGCAGCCGTGTGAATTCGCCGCCGGTCTTCGTCTTTTCGTACGGCGGGTCGGCGAAGATGATGTCGAACGTCTCGTTAGGCCGGGGCGCCTCCAGGAAGGCGAAGACCTCCTGTTTGCGTACGGTACCCCGCACCTTCGTGCGGATGAAGTTCTGTTCGATCGTTCGCACCGCGTTTGCATTCTCTTCCACGAATAACGCCGAGGCGGCACCGCGGCTCAGCGCCTCTATGCCGAGCGCTCCTGTCCCGGCAAATAAATCGAGCACGCGCGCGCCAATGATTCGCTCGCCGAGACTCGAGAAAATCGCTGCCTTCACGCGGTCCATCGTCGGCCGCACGGTCGTGTCGGGAACGACGAGTTGAATGCCGCCGGCGCTCCCGGCGATCACTCTCATGGCGATGCAGTCGGCTCAGGTGCTGCTTCGGCGTCGGACGCCGAGTCGGGCGCAGGTCCGGCCGTCGGCTCTTCGGCTGGCGCAGCTGCAGCGGGTGTTTGCGCCGCTTCCGGAATCGCGGCGGCACTTGCAGCCTTGGCATCGTTCTGCGCCTTCTTCTTCTTCGGCCGCTCCGGTTTGTCGCCGCCGAGAAAGCCGCTGATCAGCCCTTGCAGATCCTTCAACTCAGAGCCGACGAGCTTATCCATCAGATCAGTCTTCGGCCGCTCCACTGTCCCTGTGACTTTGAACGCGACCGCTGAATAACCGTCCTGATCAGCGGGCTCGAAGTTGTCGCGGATCGGGCGGAAGAGTTGGCCGCGAATGCTGTCGCTGATCGCGAGTTGCGAGTCGAGGCGCAGCTTTCCTGAGAAGCTGACTGTGCCGGCAGCGGAGAGACGGATGTTTGCCGACCGCAGCAGCAGCTCGTCGACCGTGATCACACCCGGCTGGATGTGATACTTCACATGAGCGTCCTCGAAGCGCAGCTGCTTCAGCTCGTCGATCTGCAAGACCTGCCCGAGTGCGACCAGCAGGCTGTATTGTCGAACCTGCCCATCGTGCAGATGGATCTCCCCGGTGCCAGCAAGCGCGTTCGGATCGGCAGTGTTGCCGGTCGCGTCAAGGTGCCCTTCGAGCCGGCCGCGGATCATCCCCTCAGGCCCGCCGGCATCGCGGACGATCTTGTCCGCCTGGACATCATGAAACTTCACCAGAACCTCGAACGGCGAGTTCATGTCCCCCGGGCGCATGCTGAACCGCCCGGTAACCTCGCCGTCTCCGGCGCGCGCGGTGATCTGGGAAAGCTCAAGCTCGGTCGGATCGTACTTCAGCGGCGTCTCGAGCTGCTCGAGGAAGAAGCGATCGCGGAGCGAAGTTTTGGCGATGCTCGCGTCGCCGCGCAGGGCCGTCGCATTCCGGAAACTCGACCGAAAATTCACGCCTTCGAAGCTGGCCACCGGCTTACCTTTGGCGTCGAGAAAGCGGAAGGTGCCATCCGCAAGGTTAACGCGCCGCACTTCGGGCGTGAACGGGCGCGCCGCGTCGGCTTGTTCGCTCGCAGGCGGAGCGGGAGGAGCCACCGATGCGGCAACGGACGGAAGCTCCCTCGGTGCAACTGGCGCAGGAGGCGGCTGAGTTCGGGATTGTTCCGCCATCGGGATGCGCCACTTGCCGTCGGCATTTTGGGTCCAGACGACCTGCGGCTGCGCGAGCGATATTTCTTTGATCACGAGGCGGCCGGAGAACAGCGAGGCAAATCGGATCCGGAGGCGGAATGTCTCGGCACGTAGGAACTCCGCGCCTGCGGACGGGTTCGCCTGCGGG
>DATHXZ010000228.1:0-8140 GCA_035459405.1 Chthoniobacterales bacterium | reverse complement strand
GGGAGCGATGTTTTCAACGTCCAAGTGCCGTCGCTTCCTTTCGTCATCGGCTACGCTTTCCAGCCGTTGAATTCGCCGACCACTGCAACGCTCTGCGCGTCCGGTTTCTTCAACCGGAACTCGTGCTCGGCGGCGGGTGCGGGATGTGCCGCGCCACAAAGAGCCGCGATGCAAACTGCCGTCGCCGATCTCCGGAGTAGGTGCATCGAGCTTCCACTCACAAGTCGTTCGTCAGCCGCGCAGAGCTTGCGTGAAGCGAACCAGATCCCCGGCGAGCTGTTCGATCCGCGCGGCGATTTTGGCGTCTTTGACGTCCTCGCCTTCGAACGCCTGCCCGGTTGCGTAGACGAAGCGCGGGACGATCACCGAGCGGAAGTCGAGCATGAGGCTGTTCGCAAACGACATTAGAGACATGTAGCTGCTCATTCCGCCGGCGGCGCAAAGGAAGCCGACCACCTTCTCCTCCCAGCCGCTGCCGGACAGCTCGACCATGTTCTTCGCTGTCGCCGAAACGTCGTAGTTGTAAATCGGCGTGGCAACGAGGATCCCGTCCGCCCATTTGATCTTTGCATTCAGCTGCCGGGCGCCCTCGTTCGTGTAGCAGGTATCTGCGTTGCAGAGCGGGAGGTCGAGCTCAGCGATGTCGAGCCACTCGCAGGAAACGCCCGCGTTTTGCAGATGCTTGAACGCCTCGCGTCCCATGCGCCGGCTGTTGCTATCCGGATTTCCGCTTGTGCTGATGACTAGATGATTCGGCATCGGATTGCCGCCAGCTTATCGTACAGCGTGCCAGTGCCAAGCGGCAGCCAGTGGCAGCGCGGTTGACATCGTTAGGCAAATGTCCGTAGAATCCTCACCCGCCATGCGTCCGATCTGGAAAGGCAGCATCAGCTTCGGGCTGGTGTATATCCCAATCGCGGTCTATCCCGCCACCCGCGAAGAGAAGATCAGCTTTCGCCAGCTGCGAAAAAGCGATCACAGCCCGATCAAGTACAAGAAGGTCGCGGAGGCCGATGCGAAGGAAGTTCCCGCGTCCGAGATCGTGAAAGGCTACGAGTACGAGCGCGGCCACTTCGTCATCATGAACGAAGAGGACTTCGCGAAGGTGAAGATCGAGTCGACGCACTCGATCGACATCACTGATTTCGTCGATCTCGAGCAGGTCGATCCCAAGTTTTTCTACAAGCCGTATTTCCTCGAGCCGCAGAAGGGCGGCGAGAAAGCGTACTCGCTCCTGCACAAGGCGCTGAGCGGCACGGGCAAGATCGGCATCGCAAAAGTCGTCATCAGCAATCGCGAGCATCTCGCTTCGGTGAAGCCTGACGGGCTCTTCCTCATTCTCGAGCTGATGCACTTCGCGAACGAAATCCTCAGCCCGGCCGAGCTGAACAACGCCGCGAACGGCGCGATCAACGACCGCGAGCTCAAGATGGCGCAGACACTCATTGAAAGCATGTCGGCACCGTGGGAACCGGCGAAGTACAAGGACGAATACCGGGATGCCGTCCTCGAGCTCATCGAGCAGAAGGCGCAACACAAGGAGATCGCGGGCAAAGCGGCTCCGGCTCCGCGCAGCACGAACGTCGTCGATCTGGTGAAGGTGCTTCAGGAAAGCCTGAATCGGAATCAGGCTTTGAAGCCGAAGCGCAGTGCCGCAAAGCCCGCTCGCGCGGCAAACGGGAATGGCAACAGCCGCTCGACTGCCGCGCTAGTGAAGCAGAAGCGGCGCGTTGCCGCCTAGAGCGTCGCCGCCTCGACGCGCGCGTCGGGATCATCTCCGGTCGGAGAAGTCGCTGCGAATAACCCAAGCATCTGCATCGCCAGCTTCGGCCCGATGCCGCTCTCTTCGTGCTTGAAGTAGACGAAGGCGTCTGACCAACCGCTCGCCTTCTGCCGAATCGCTTCCGTCCAGCGCGCGCCATCCGCGTCCTGGTAGTCTTCGCGCCGCAATCGCAGGTAGCCGTAATCGGCTGTTGCGATGACCGGCGTGCTCAGCTTCTCGCTCTCAGCGATGCAGAGCGCGACGTTCTTGTTGCTGAGCAACTCGAAAACGTCGTCGCTGAACCACGACTCGTGGCGAAATTCAAACGCGGCTCTCATTCCGGCGGGGAAGTCGTTGAGGAAATCACCCAGCAGCGCGGCGTCTTTTTTCAGGCCCGGCGGCAACTGGAACAGAACGACACCGAGCTTCTTCTCGAGATCGCACGCGACTTGGTGAAAGTAGCGCAGCATATCGCCGCAATTCCGCAGCTTCGCGAAGTGCGTCACCTTCTGAGGCGCCTTCAGGCTGAACTTGAACGCGTCGGGTGTTGCCCTGCACCAGCCGTCGATCGTCTTCGCGCTCGGAATGCGGTGGAAGGTATAGTTGATCTCGGTGCTCGAGAACCGCTCTGCGTAATACGGCAACATCTTCGCCGTGGAAAGGTCCTGCGGGTAAAAGGTCCCCTTCCACTCGGCGTATTGAAATCCTGATGTTCCAATCCAGAGGTTCACGATCTACTCTCGGCCATGGCCGGCGTTTGCGTGATCGTTGCCTATCGGCCGGAATCGGGCAAGAACGCTGAATTGCTCGATTTGGTCCGGAGTCGCGTGCCGACGCTGCGCACGGAAGGGCTCGTCTCTGACCGAGCGCCGATCATCACGCGCGCGCAGGACGGCACGATCGTCAAAGTCTCCGCGTGGAAGTCAGCCGAAGCGATCGACGCCGCGCACGGAAACTCGCACGTGCTCGCGATCTGGGACAAGTTCTATGCGGCGCGCCATTTCGTGCTGCTGAAGGATTTGCGGGGTGCGGCGGAGATGTTTGCCGGTTTGAGCCGATCGTAACGAGCCGTTAGCGCACGGCGCACCCATATTCCGAACACCGGGTGCAGCGGAAACAAATCCTGATAGAACCGGAGCCGATCGACGAACGTCGCGAGCTGTTCGGCCGGAACACGCTGGCCGAAGATCATCGCGCGCGATGATACCAGACCTCGCGCGTTTCACCACCGGAACCTTCTGCGCGGGGGCGCGCCGAGACAGCCCGGCTGATTACCCGTCGTCGCCGTCGCGCGAGTAGATTGCGCCGACGATCGCTGCCAGCGCGATTGCGCCGACGGCGGCGAGGATGCCCGTCTCCAGCATCGGGCGCGGCGGCACGCTGAAGACGCCGTTGACGCCCGTGAGCGCCGGCTCGCGCACATAACGCCCGCGCGTCGGACGTGCGACCGAGTCGAAATTGTTCGCAAGTTCGTGCAGCTCCTGCCGCATGCGTTCCCCGCGTAGCGGAATGCCGTGACCAGTCGCGACTACCTCCGGATTCAGCGATGCGAGATGCTTGACGGATTCACGCGCAGCGTTCCAATCGGGCGTGAAGTACGCCGGCGGGCCATTGATTTCCGGCGCCTGGTTCATCACCGCGAGCGCAGACTCCTGGCGCGTCGTGACAAACGCATCACCTGCAATCAACGCGCGGTCGCGTTCGCGAAAGAACGCCACGTGGCCCGGCGCGTGACCCGGCGTGTGGAACCAGCGCCAGTCGGGAAGACCGGGGACGCTCCCGTCGTTAGGCAGCGGCTTCACGAACGGCGTGAGATCGATCGGGCGTTTCGGGTAGAGCATGGAAGACCAAGCCATCGCGCCGCCGCCGACCGTGGGATCTGGCGGTGGATAGCTCGAGCGCCCCGTGAGGTATGGCATCTCGAGCGGATGGGCGAATACGTCTACACCCCACTGCCGCGCGAGTGTTCGCACGGTGCCGATGTGATCGAAGTGGCCGTGTGTAAGGAGAATGTTCCGCGGACGCGCATCGGGGCCGAAGCGCCGGGCGATTTCGCGGAGGATCGGCCCGGCCGAGCCTGCCAATCCGGTATCGACGAGCGTCCACTCACTGCTGCCGGGATCGCCAATGAAGTAGACATTCACCATCACCTGCCGCAGGCCGGCGATGTCGGGAGCGACTTCGTGGAGATTGCCGACTCGCGCCGCGACTTCAAAGCGGCCGGGACGGTAGAACGTGATCGGATTAGTGGAATTGCGGTGCATGGTTAAAAAGCGTCACGTGCCCAGACGGACACATGCGTTATGTCATCGCATCCGGAGGCGCCCTGGCGTGTCAGATTGTTATCGTAGCGCGCCGAGACACGCAGTCACCACGTGAACAACACCGCAGCGCCAAGGTTCTCGTCGTCCGAGCCGAGGACCAGGCCGCCGGATTCACCGGGCACGACCTCGAGAGCCTCGATTTTGTGGGTTGTGGTGGTGAACAGACGTGTAGACGGACTTGCCGCGACAAGCTGCGGAACGTCGCCGATCGGCTGCAGTGTCCCCGCGACAAACACAGCTCCGGAGAACGGGCCGGCATCGCCGGGATCTGACGCGGACGCGGCGATAATCGTGCCGTCGGCTAACAAACGCAGGTCGGAAATGTGCCGCGTCGCCGTTGTCGGCCATGGCGCTCGGACCTCGATCGACTGCGGCGTGCCGAACGTCAGTTCTCCGGGGTGGAAAGTTGAGCAAAAGATCACGCCCGGCGCAGCCTTGTCTCCGCGTTCTGCCCAGCAGGCGAAAATCGCGCCGCCAACTTGCTGCACATCGAAGCTCTCGAACTGCCTCTCTTCGCCAGAATTCGGCACGCCGACCGGTCCTGCATCGAAGGCGATTCCAGATTGCCCGTGCAAGAGGAAGCGGTGCACAGCGCCTTTGCTGGTCAGGGTCAGGAAAGTCGATGAGGCGCCCGGCACTCTGGAAATCGCTTCGAGATCGACCGGCAGTGGTTCGCCAGTCCAGGCGAGCGGGCGCGCATCGACGCTGCCGTCACTCGCTCGGCGGATGATGCTGAGCCGCTTTTGGCCCGCCCGCTTGTTGTCGTGAACAGCGACAAAGCTGGCCTCGTTTTTGTCGGCAGCTATCAGAGCAAGGCCGCTAATTCCTTCGGTGCTTCCCGGCCCGGTCTGCTTCCACTCGGGACGAATCTCCTGCTCGACGGCTAAAGCTGGCGTCGGCTGACGCACGACGAGCCAGGCCATCAGAGCAAGTCCTGCGATGAGAAGCAGTAGCTGGGTGACGACCAGCGTCCGCTGCGAGCCGTCGGCTCGCCTCGATAATGCAAAAGACAGCACGAGCGCGACCGCGAAGACAAACGCAGTCGCTCCGAGCACCCATTGATCTAGACCGTGCGACATCATTCTCCGTCGAGTGTCATTCCGGCTCCAGCCGGCGCGTCGGGAGCGCCACAGGTGGCGCGTGCGACGCAGCTACGTTTTGCGTCCTTCATCGAACTCGATCAGATCGAAGTAGGTGCGGATATCGTCGCGGCCTTCGCCGCCAGACTCTTTAAGCGCGTGAAGGAACCTCGCACGCTTAACTGCCGAATCAGGGTAACGCGAGATCATCGCCTGGTTCCACTCTTCGATCGCTTCCGACGGATGCTTTGCTGCTCGTTGTTCGATCCACTGCAGCATCGCTCCGTCGTCATCGAGCCGGTTTGCCGCTTCCTCGAACTCGTCCGGATCGAGCTTCAGGAACGCAAGCAGATGCTTATCGAAACCAACGGTTTTGTAGTTGTATCCGTCGAGCAGTCCTCTGCGGTGGAGCTTCGCCTTGTCAATAAGACGCGGCAGATGCACATACCCGCCGAGTCGCTCGTAGGGACTACGCGGAACCTGCTTTTTTCGCATTCAGCCCAAAGGCCTACGTGGCGGGTAGCGGCGGAACGATGCCCGGTAACATTCCATCATTGCTTGCGGCTGGCGCTGTCGGCGAGGCGGCGGGCTTCTGCTCCGGCAGGAGCTCGGCTTGCTTGAGGCCGCTGCTGCCGATCACGAGCTGACCGGAAAAGACGCCGCCTTTTTCTACACTGATCGACTTGGCGGTGACGTCGCCATCGAGAGAGGCGTTGCGATGAATAACAACGACTGTCTCGGCAATGACCTCACCCGTCATGTGGCCGCGGATCTCGATGCTCTTCACGCTGACCCGGCGAAAGAACTGCACCTCGGCTTTCCGCTCGATGAGCATGTGGTCGGCGGTGACACGGCCAGGAATTTTGCCGCTGTAGTTAATCGTGGCGGTGCCGGCACAATGGAGATTGCCACGCACCTTGCCTTCGATGAGCGCGGAGCGGCACATCACGCTGCTGCTGCTGAGATCCCCTTTTGAGGTGACATGCACTTCGCCGTGCGTGCGGATGGAGCGGCTAAATGGCGTCGTGATCTTATAGTCGCGCAGATCGAGATGTGCGCTGCATTTCGGACAATTAGTCGAATGCGCAGCCGAGATAACCTCGGTCTTCGCATGGCAGTCGAAGCACTCGACGACGGAGCTCCGCTGCTTACCCCAAATGTTGTCGAGCCTGCGGAGCAGCGATGCTCCTTCCTCGACGATCGATGGGGCGGAATGCTGCTCGCGCGAGAGCGGCGCCACCTTCGCGTCCGTTTGCGGGACAGAAGGCGAGAAGGCGCCGCCGCACTGCCGGCACATCGTGCTCTTGGCGGCAGCATACTCCATCTGCTTAAAGCCGCAGTGTGGACACTCCACACTGAGCTTAGCAGGGCCGGTCTTAGCCACTGGTCGCGTCTGCGAAGGTGGCGGTTATTAGCGGCCGAAAGCGGCTTTGGCGGGAGCGGCTGGAGCGTCGTCGCGGACGATCTCAGGACGCGAATTCGCGCCACCGGCTTTCGCACCGGTGGTGGTGACTTCGGATTTGCCGATGAAGGTGGCACCTTCCTCGATGACGAGGCGGGCGGCCTTCAGATCACCCTGCAAGGTGCAGCGCGACTTCAGCTCGCAACGCTCGCCCACAGTGATGTTGCCCTGCACTTTGCCGAACACCGTGATCGACTTCGTCTTGATCTCGCCGCGGATGTCGGCGTTCTCGCCGATCGTTAAGACACCATCGGAATTGATCTCCCCTTCGACTTTGCCGTCGATGAGCAGCTCTTTTTGAAATTTGATCGAGCCTTTGATTTCAACGTCGCTCGAGAGGATGTCTTTGCCAGAGTGGTCAGCCATAGGATTTTTTTGGTGATCGGTATTTGATGGTGATGTTCGCGACGGCTCCTCGCGCTGTGCGAGGCCACCGTTTGTGTCATCATTCCCCGCGCTCAACGATCCTTCTCCGATCGACGCCAGGGGCTTTTGCGGGATGAATTTTTTCAACACGCGGCATTATTGAGAGCGCATCTTTCCTTGTCAACGGATTACGAGGTGCGCTTGCCGATTTTTGTGGGTTTTCTGAAGAACGCCAACTAAACTTTTCGCCCGCTAGAAAAACTCACAGACGTGCCGCCTTGAGGACCGTCCGTTTTGCAGCTGGGCCCACCAGGATTCGAACCTGGGACCAAGGGATTATGAGTCCCCTGCTCTAACCGCTGAGCTATAGGCCCGGATGCCTCAACGAATCATACGCCGGCACGTATGACCACCACGAATGCGTAGGATTGACGCGGCATTCGGCGCGCGTCGTCGCACGCCCGGTCTACGGCCGTGCCGACGACCACCCGCCCGGCACAGCGTTTCGAACACCTTCGCGCAGCGCAATTTGTGAACGGGGCCTCGATTGTGACAATTGCGGAGGTCCGTGGCTCCTTCTCCTACCTACATCCGCGCGCTTCGCCCCCAGCGTATCAGTGCCACAGATGGAACTGAAGACGATCAAGAGAGGCGGCGTAGTTCGCAGTGGGAGGAAGAAAACGGCAGACGCAATCGAGATGCATCGTGGGAGCACGCAATCCCGCTTTTCTATCATCGTCCATTCGCACTTGGGTTGGGATTGGGTGTGGCAGCGTCCCCAGCAATTCCATTCTCGCCTATCCAAGACGCATCCCATCCTCTTCGTTGAAGGCCCGATTCCATCTGACGAGGTAAAGACTTCACGCGTCACGCTGCGCGAGATTTCGGATTACCCGAACATCGTCGTCCTGCAGATGGAGATCCCGGCGGCGCCCTTCTGGAAAGATGGCGGGTGGGTCGATTCCGAGCGACGTCGGCTCGTGCAGTCGGTGCTCAAGGGTCCGCTCGGCCGCACATTTGAGAATCCGGTTCAGTGGTTCTACGACCCAATGGCAGTCACGGCTTTCCTCGGCCACATGGATGAAGCCGCGGTCGTTTACGATTGCATGGACGAGCTATCGAAATTCAAGGGCGCGCATCCCAAACT
>DATHXZ010000227.1:0-3655 GCA_035459405.1 Chthoniobacterales bacterium | reverse complement strand
GGCGGCCACCGGATCGATCGCGAGCAGCTGCAGCTTGGGCGTGGTGCCGAATACGGGCGAGGCCGTCCGCGTGTCGCGCAACCCACACCAGCGCTCACCTGCCGGGCCATCCCACAACGCGAAACCGCGCTGCGTGGTGCGATTCTCCAGGAGATAACGCACCCGATTCAGCAACATCGCGCGGCCCGGGTTTTCCGTGCGCAGAGACTGCGCCCAAACGTTGTAGGCTACGGTCGCGACGTAGCCGCGGAAATTGCGGATCTCCGCTGCGTCCTCGCCGTCACGCAGGCCAATGAGGCGGCTGATCAATTCCTCGCGCGTAGCACTCGTCAGCTCCGCCACCTCCTCTTCGCGCGCAGCTTTTGCCCGCAGCACACGGCCGATCACGGGCGCGGCTTCAACATCCAGCAACCGTGCGAGCAATCTTTCCGATTCGGCGGGCGCTCCGGCAGCAACGAACTCGAGCAGCAACGGATTAGTCTGCGGAACGACCGGCGTCGGTTGCATGGTCTTGAGCGCCCCTCCACGCCCACACGTAAGTACTCGCGCGCCTCCTCGGCTGTCTACAAACTTCGCGCCCCAGGACCTTATCGGGCGAGGCGCAGCAAAGCGACCGCGATGCCGGCGCACGTTAGTGCGGTTGTCGGTTCGATCGCGCGCTGCTAGTCATCCTTCGTGCCGCCGGGCCTCACGGCACGACACCATCAGCGATCAGGATTTGAAATTCATCGTGCGTCACCGTGTCGGAATCGCGGCAGGCACGCTCGCGATCGTGGCACTGCTTGGCGCGTTAGCAGTCGCCATGCAGCAGGCGCGCATCAGCAGGACGCACCGCGCGAAACTCGTGCAGCGTCTGCAAGATCTGCGCGAGATCACACGTTCGGACATCCAGCCCGGAACCGTACACGACGCATTGAAGCAGCTCGACGGCGTCACGAACGCAGCCGCTGAAGATCCGCATCTGCTCCGTGAAGCGGCCGATCTGTACGAGAAGATCGCGAGTGTCCAGGCAGGCACGTTGCAGACTGACAGCGGCTTGACGTTTTCAGGCGCGCAGCTCGGAAGCTCCGCCGCCGTCGTGACTCAGCAAAGGGCGCTCTCGATCCGCGAACAGCTCACCACCATGAGCCGAAACGAAGGCACGGATTCGATCGCGCTGGCAAACGCCTACGGGGTTATGGCCGACTTCTGCGCAGCAGTGCGATGCCCAACAAGGCGCTCGAGTATCTGCAAAAAGCAACACCCTTGGCTGAATCGCTCCTCGCCTCCGACTCGCGGAGCGAGAGAGTTCGCCAGCTCTGCTCTATGCTTTACGTGCGATTAGCGGAAGCGCCGGGCGGCCTCGGCGAGTCGACGGTTGGCGATACTCGCGCCGCGTTGGCCTACATCCGCGGCGCTCTCAAATTGCAGGAGGGGCTTGCAGCAGATTTCCCGAACAACCTCGCCTACCGCCACGCGTTGGTGGCCGGATACAGCAAGCTGGGATTGATCTACTCGGCGATGGGCGAGCGTGAGGAACAGCTCGAGCAGCATCGCAAGGCGCTCGCCGCTGCACGAACACTCGCTGCGGCTGAGCCGCAGCATTCGGTCTACCGCCGCGAACTTGCGGTCGCGCACAGGAATGTCGGCGCTGCGCTCGGAGCCGCCGCTCCAGCAGAAACGACGCAACACTTCCAAGAAGCGCTCGACATCTTCACAGACATCGGCGCCGCCGATCCGAAGCACTCCGATCTTCCGAGGCAGTGGGCGCTCACGCATCTCGCGAAGAGCCGATTCGAGGTGGAGATGGACAAACCCGCCGCGGCGATGGCGAGCGCTCGCGAAGGAATCAGGATCGTTGAGAAAGTAGTCGCCGCTTCGGCCGGCGATGCGGCTGCGCAGAACACGCTCGCGTTGCTGTTCACTCAACTCGGCGCCTCGCACGAGAAGGCGGCAATGAACAATCCGCGCGAGTGGGCGAACGCGAAAGACGCCTACAGCAAAGGGCTCACCATCTACGAGAAGCTGGAAGCAGACGGCAAACTCAGCGCCGCAGATGCGAACAAGCGGGACAAGCTCGCGCGCGAGATCGCGAATTGCGACGCAGCGCTCGAGGCGCAGGCAAATGCCACGTCGCGCTGAGCGCCCGCCCTGTAGCGGCGCTCGATGGACTGCCGATCGACATCATCGCGAGCCGCAGCGAGCGCAGCGTTTCGGAGGGACATGCTTCCGCATGTCCCCGGACGAGCGGAAGCTCGTCCCTCCGCTACGGCTATTGCGGGTTTGTAACGTTCGACCACACTGCGCCGACCGTCTCGTCATGACGAGGTTGTTGCCGGTCTGCATCTGCCGCCCGCAAGCGCATCGCTCGCGGGCGGCTAAACGGTTCCGGCTAATCGAGGCTGAACACTTCCACCAGCCCGACGCCAGTCGTGTCGGCGTTGCCCCGTACAATCGCGGTGTAGTTGCCTGTCCCGAGCGTCGCCACGATCGCTGACTCGCGGTCGTCGTTCGGCGCCATCCGTCGGCTGACGCTTTTCCGATGATTTTCCATGACGGCATCGCCGTAAAAAAGTTAGAGTCGGCCCGATGATCTCAGGGCGGGAAGCAACTGCTGCGGCGAAGGACGAAACGGATTTGCCGTTCGGCCAGCTTGATGCTGCCGACGTCGCCTTCCTCGAAGAGACAAGACGCTTGCTCGCATCGGATACGACCGCTCTGACGGACATGCTCCCGCGGGTTTACGACGAGCTGCGGCAGCTCGCGGGGAATTACCTACGGCGCGAACGATCGGACCACACACTCCAGCCGACCGCCCTCGTGCATGAGGCATACCTCCGCCTCGTCGATCAGCGCAGCGTCGACTGGAACAACCGTGGCCAATTCCTCGCCATCGCCGCGCGCATGATGCGGCGTATTCTGGTCAACCATGCGGTCGCGCGGCAAACCGCGAAGCGCGGCGGGGGCAGCACGCATGTGAGTCTCGACACCGCGCTCGATGTCTTCGACAAGCAGGCCGTCTCGGCGGTGGAAGTGAACCGCGCGCTGCACGAACTGGAAGCGCTCGATGCGCGGCAGGCAAATATCGCCGAGCTGCGTTTCTTCGGCGGATTGACGGTCGCTGAGACCGCGGACGTTCTCTCCATCTCCCCCGCGACCGTGAAGCGCGAGTGGAACGTCGCCAAACTTTGGCTCGAACGTGAGATGAGCGGCCGGTCATAGCCGACGCGCTCCTGAAAGATTTTCGCCGCGCGTGGCACAATCGTCGCAGCTGACCCCGGAGCGCTGGCAGCGCGTCAAAACCGTCGTATCGGATGCGCTTGATTGTCCGACTACGACGCGCGACGCCTTCATCGCCGCAGCCTGTGCAGACGACACGGTCGTCTACCGCGAAGTCGAATCGATGCTCGCCTTCTCCGCCAGCAAGCTGGACGCGTGTGTGGAAGAGCTCGCGGGAGCTCGCGGGTCGCGCGCCGAGCCCGTCGCCGGGGAACGCATCGGTGCGTACGAACTCGTTCGCGAGATCGGGCGCGGCGGCATGGGCGCTGTCTACCTCGCGCGACGAGCCGACGCGGAATACCAGAAGGAAGTCGCCATCAAGCTCCTCAAGCGCGGCACCGATACGGATGAGGTGCTGCGGCGCTTCCGGGCGGAGCGCGAGATTCTCGCCTGCCTC
>DATHXZ010000226.1:0-6638 GCA_035459405.1 Chthoniobacterales bacterium | reverse complement strand
GACCGCTTCCTCGCAAAGCGCGACGAACCCGCGCTTCTCGAGTGCGCGCAGCGTCTGGTTATCGAGCGAGGTCTGGCGCAGCAGATCGGCGGCGAGGATCGGGCCCTGCAAGTGGGCGACCGCCTCCAACATCTCGGCCTGCCGCGGGGCACGCTTGCGCAGCTTCTCGACTTCATCCGGCGACGCTGCGCGCGCCTGCCTAACGATCAGTTGCTTCTTCCAGCCAACCTCGGCTTTGCGGATGACCTGCGGCAGCATGCTCCGCATCACCGTTTCGATCGGGCAGCAGTAATAGGCAGCCATCCAGCGCGCCAGCTCGAGCAGCTTTGCGCTCAGCGCCGGCTTGTCGCCGACGAGCGCTTGGATCGGGCGAATGCCAGACGCGTCGCTTTCCTCGAGAACGGCGACAACCGTAGCCAGTGCGGCCTTGTCACGAAACGGAACGCGCACCCGCGAACCGATACCGATTTTGTCGGCAAACGGCTCCGGGATCGCGTAGTCCAGCTCCCGCCGGATCGAGCGGTCGATGACGACGCGTGCGTAGTTCGTTTTCCCCATTCAGCGCAGGAAGAAAACCGATTGCTCGTGAAACGGATGCGTGGATGTGTGCACCCGTGAGTTTCCCCCGCTTCGCCGCATTCTCCAACTTTTCGGGCGGGTCTGTAGCCGCTTGCCTGTGGCAAGCGCAGCCGGGAGTTGCAAGGTGCACGCCGCGTCGCCCGCAGGGCGACGGCTACAGCAACGGCTGAGCGGGGGCGCATGTTTCGCTTCCTACTCAAGCTCATCGTTTGCCTGCTGCTCGCCGCCGGCGTCGGGCTCGCCTATCTGGCGACGCGCACGGGTGACAAGTTCTACACCGTGCACGAGTGGCTCAGCCCGCAGCGCTTTCAGCAGTTCGATGCGCTGATCAAAGCCGTCGCCACGCAACACGGGATGGACCCGATGTTGATTAAGGCGCTGGTCTGGCGTGAGAGCCGGTTCGATCCGATGAAATTCGGGGCGGCGGGCGAGCGCGGGCTGATGCAGATTACCGAACCGGCGGCACGGGAGTGGGCGCAGGAGAAACGCGTCGATGATTTTCGCATCGAGGAGTTGTTCGATCCGAAGGTGAACGTGCAGGCTGGCACCTGGTATCTCGCGCGTGCGATGCAGCACTGGAGCAAGCAAAGCGATCCGGTGCCGTTCGCGCTTGCCGAATACAACGCCGGCGCCAGTCGGGCGCAGCGCTGGGCCGGTGGCGACGATGTCGTGATTCCGCCTAACAGGTTCCGCAGCAACATCGACTTCCCGGGCACCCGCGCTTACATCGAATCGATCATGGCGCGGCGTGACTTCTACAAGCGGCGCGGCAGGATGTAGCAGCGGCTAGGGGCGCGTGATCCCGAGACGCAGGAACATGCGATCGCCGGTGATCGGCACCGTCGCCTTGATCGTCTGGACCGTGCCTGAGGTCGAGATTACCTGCTCCTGCGCCGCGCTGTCGCTCCACGTCGACAAGTCGACGGACTTCTCGACGACGTATTGCAGATCGGCCGCCGTCGTGCGTTTGCGGTAGATCAGCGTGAGGGCGTTCGCTTCGCGCCCGAGTTGCGGCACTTGCGATACGTCAGCTGCCGCGGGATCAAGATGCTGGCCGTATTCTGCGAGATTTGGAATTCCGTCCGCATCAACGTCGCTGGTTGGATCCGTGACGCCATAGATCCAGCCGGTGCGATTCGAAATGCGCGTGGCATAGAATCGCGACGGCACTGGGCCGGTGCCGAGGAAATCGCCGAAGCGGCCCTGATATTGCCAGCCGCTGTCCGCAAGGTCGCCAGCGGGTGCGGTAGCATTCGCCGCCGGATCACCAGTGCCGAGAAGGAGGAGCGCGCAAGCTGAGCGCGGGGGGCACTGCATCAGAAGTGCAACGAGCAACATCGCGCCGGTCCGGCGTGCGACGCGCACAGAGTTGCGGAGGTTGAAGTGCGGATCGCATCATTTCCTTGGCCGGCGCGAGAAGAAGCACGCGCTATGCGTTGGCAAGCGACTCTTCTGCGCTAACGGTGACGCGTGGACAAGGCTGGGATAGCGGACACGCTGGAGAAAACGGCAACGCTCCTCGAGCTGAAGGGCGAGAACCCGTTCAAGATCCGCGCCTACACGAACGCCGCGCGTTCCATCGAGACATGGGGCGGCAACGTTGGCGACCTGAGCGACGATGCCACGCTCGAGAAGATCCCGGGCATCGGCAAGGGGATCGCGATGGTGATCAAAGAGCTGGTCGCGAATGGCTCGTCGGCTTTCTACGAACAGCTGCGCGCTGAGTTTCCGCCGGACATTCTCGAGTTGTTCACGCTTCCCGGCCTCGGCGCGAAGAAGGTGAAAGCGTTGCACGAGCAACTGCGGGTCAGCTCGATCACGCAGCTCCAGGAGGCGTGTGAAGCTGGCCACGTGGCGAAGCTGCCAGGCTTCGGCAAGACGACGCAGGAGAAGCTTTGCAAGGCGATCGCCGATCGCGCGAAGCATGCCGGCTCGTTTCAGCTGGGCGCGGTGGCGGCGGATGCGGAGCAGCTGCGCGACGATCTGCGGGCAGTCGACGAGGTGCTGCACGTTTCGACCGCCGGCAGCTACCGCCGCCACAAGGAGATCGTGCGCGACCTTGATTTCATCGTCGCGACCAACGCGCCCGCCGTTGTCACCGATGCGTTTCTCCATCATCCGCTGGTTGATTCCGTGCTCGTGCAGGGCGCGACGAAAACCAGCGTGCGATTGCGCTCGGGGATCCAGTGCGACCTGCGCGTGGTGAGCGGCGCGGAGTATCCCTTCGCCCTCAACTACTTCACCGGCAGCAAGGAGCACAACGTCGTCGTGCGAAACCGCGCGCTGCAGCGCGGGTGGACATTGAATGAATACCGGCTGGCGCCCGCTGAAGCGGCGGACGCTCGTAGCACAGGTGTCTCGCCCGGTGAATCTGGTTCGGACGAGAAGGAGCAAAAAACACCGGGCAAGATGCCCGGTGGCCCCACAGGCGAGACGCCTGTGCTACGCTCCGCAGGCCCGGCGCGCGCAACGAAAAACAAGCGCAGGCAAGCCGCGCCGATACCGGAAATTCGCGAAGAAGCGGATCTCTACCGCGCGCTCGAGCTCGATTACATCCCGCCGGAGCTGCGCGAGAACTGTGGCGAGTTCGAAGCCGCTGCGGAAGGGCGATTGCCGAAGCTGATCGAGAAGGAAAACATTCGCGGCACGTTTCATTGCCACACGACAGCGAGCGACGGCCGGAACTCACTCGAAGAAATGGCCGACGCGGCCGAAGCCCTCGGTCTGCAATATCTCGGGATCGCCGATCACAGTCGGAGCCTGATCCAGGCGCATGGGCTCGACGAAACGCGGCTCCGCGCCCAGATGGCGGCCATTCGCAAGTTGAACAAGGAGCGCGGCAACGGCTTCCGGATCTTCGCTGGCGTGGAGTGCGACATCATGCGCGACGGCGCGCTGGATTTCGATGACGATGTGCTCGCCGATCTCGATTACGTCATCGCGTCGGTACACTCCGGCTTCGGCATGCCGGAAGCGGAGATGACCGAGCGCGTCATCCGCGCGATCAGCAATCCGTATGTGACAATGCTCGCGCATCCGACCGGGCGGTTGCTGCTGCGACGCGAGCCTTACGCGATCGACATTCCCGCTGTTATCGAAGCCGCCGCCACAACGGGCACGTGGATCGAGATCAATGCCGCGCCGAAGCGTCTCGACCTCGACTGGCGTTGGTGGCCGCTGGCGAAGGAGAAGGGCGTGAAATGCGTGATCAACCCGGACGCGCACGGTGTCGAGCGTTTGCAGGAGTTGTGGTTCGGGATCGGCGCCGCGCGGAAAGGCTGGCTCACGAAAGCCGACGTGATGAATTGCCTGCCGCTCGGCAGGATTGAAGCCGAGCTGGAACGCAAACGCGCAGCAGCCGTGGCCCGCTGACCAGATGCACGCGTTTCGCTATCAGGATGGGCGACTGCACTGCGAGGACGTCGACCTCGCGGCAATTGCCGAGGCGCACGGCACGCCGACTTACGTCTACAGCGCCGGCACGATCCTCGATCATTTCCGGCGCCTCGATGCCGCGCTGCAGGATTTGGATCATTTGATCTGCTATGCGGTGAAGGCGAACTCGAATCGCGCCGTTCTGCGCCTCCTCGCAGAGCACGACGCCGGATTCGACATCGTATCAGGCGGCGAGCTTTATCGGGTGCTGGCGGCGGGCGGCGCGGCTTCGCGGTGCACGTTTGCCGGGGTCGGCAAATCGCCGGATGAGATCGAGTATGCCCTCGCGGAAGGCGTCTTCTCGTTCAACGTCGAAAGCGAAGCCGAGCTGGAGACGATCAACCGCATTGCCGGATCCAAAGGCATGCGTGCGCCGGTTGCGCTCCGCGTAAACCCCGACGTCGACGCTGGCACGCACAAATACGTCTCGACCGGCACGCACGAAAACAAGTTCGGCATCGGCATGGACACAATCGAGCGCGTCTACGAAGCGGCTGCGCGCATGCCGCACATCGCGATCCGTGGTGTGCAGATGCACATTGGCTCGCAAATCACGGACGCGCGGCCATTCGCCGAAGCGGTGCGCAAGATCACATCGCTGGTCGTCGCGCTAAAGGAACGCTATCCAATCGAATTCGTCAGCATTGGCGGCGGAATGGGGATCATTTACAAGCGTGCACTCGAGAGCGGCACGGGGCGTTGGTGGCACGACCATGGCGGCGAAGAGTCGGCCTTCAGTGTGGAGGCATACGCGCGGGCGGTCCTGCCGCCGCTCCGTTCGTTAGGCGTACGCGTACTGCTGGAGCCGGGGCGCTTCCTCGTCGGTAACGCCGGTGTCTTGCTGACGCGCGTCCGCTACGTGAAGCAAGCCGCGCAGAAGAGATTCGTGATCGTGGACGCGGGTATGAACGACCTGATTCGTCCGGCATTGTACGAGAGCTACCATGAGGTAGTGCCGGTCACCGAACCGACCGGGAGCGCGCGCGAAGCCGTTGATGTGGTCGGACCGGTCTGTGAAAGCGGCGACTTCTTCGCGCAGGATCGCGAGCTGCCCGCGATCCGCGAGGGCGAGCTGGTCGCGTTGATGAGCGCCGGCGCCTACGGCTTCGTGATGGCGTCGAACTACAACTCACGGCCATTCCCGGCCGAGGTGATGGTGCGCGGCGACGCGTTCGGTCTGGTGCGCGAGCGGCAGACGTATGCTGATCTTGCGCGCGGTGAACGCGATTTTTGATTCAGCCCGCGAATTTCCGAGACGCCAGCACTGTAGTGGTGCTCGCCACGGCGAGCACCGGACCCGAGGCATCGCTCGACGCCAGGCGTTTGACACAAACGCCTCTACATCAGGCCCTTCATTCGCGTGATTCACGGGTAAGCTCTGTTCTCTGTGGTGGACCTTTTCTGCGAAAGCTTGCGAAAAGCGCCGCCTTGCATAAATACTGCTCTCGCTAATCCCGTGAAAAGACTGCTCGCCACTCTCATTCCGCTGTTGCTCCTCTTCGGAGCCGTCGTTCCGGCACAAGCCGCGCCCGTCACGCCCGAGTACGTCATCCTCGTCGGCGGCCCTTCCTTGATGAAGTGGGAGAAATATAAGGGCGCCCAGGCTCACGATATGTGGTGGGCGAATTTCGTTCGCGCCGGACGTATCCGCACCGAGCAGCTGCGCGAGAAATACGGCCCCGACGCGAAGATCACCTGGCTGGTTTACAAGAAAGGCTACGTCGACCGCGGCGAGCAGGAGCAGAGAGATCTCATCAGTTTCATAAATTCGGTCGGCGAAAAGTTTAACCTCAACATCGTCTACTTCGACAAGGGCGGCGAAGTGATCAATTACCTCAACAATGGGCAGCCGCGCGACCAGGTGAAGGTGGCGTTCTTCGAGTTCTTCGGCCATTCGAACAAGGCCTGTTTCATGTTCGATTACAGCAGCGGGCTCGACAGCGCGTCGAAATCGTGGCTGCACACCAGCGAGCTTGGCCAGATCAAGAAGAGCAACTTCACCCGCGACGCGAACATCCGCAGCTGGGGCTGCCACAGCGGCGAATTGATGTCGAAGAAATGGCGCGAAGCCGTCGGCAATCGGATGTGGGGCGCGATCGGCAAGACGCAATACATGACCCACGAGCTGCCCATCCTGTCGTCGCCGGGCGGCAAATGGGTGAATTGATCGCGGAAGTCGGACGCGGATCGGCTCACTCCTGTAGCCGTTGCCCTGTGGGCAACGCGAGATTGGCGCACAACATCACGGTGCGGTCCGACGATCTCGTTTAAGACGCTTCGCGCAGCGAAGCGGCTACAGGATCCGCCTCGGCTTTTCGATTGCCGCGACGCGCCCGCATCCTTAACGTCGGCTCGCCGATGCGATTCGAACAGCTCCACGCGCTCTATCGCCAGCCGCTGTTCGAGTTGATCTCGCAAAGCCGCGAGGTGCACCTCCGGCACTGGCGGGGCGAACAGGTGCAGCGTTGCAGTTTGCTCAGCATTAAGACGGGCGGCTGCAGCGAGGATTGCAGCTACTGTGCGCAGAGCGCGCATTACTCCACCGGGCTCGAGCGCGAAGACCTCCTGCCGATCAACGACATCCTCGCGGCTGCCAGGCGAGCGCGCGCTCAGGGCGCCACCCG
>DATHXZ010000225.1:0-4406 GCA_035459405.1 Chthoniobacterales bacterium | reverse complement strand
GATGGCGCACTCGCGCGGGAACTGCATCTGGCGAAAAGCCGCTAGTGCGAGCTGGCTTGGGGAACACGCAGCCGAGTTGGACCAGCAGACGCGCGGCAGCTATGCCATAGTTGATCGGCCACACGCGAAACGCCTGCAGATCGAGGCGTTCTGCGAAACCGGCGCCGCCGCCGGTGCGCTGGTCGGCGCGTTTGGCGGCAGCATCGATCTACTCTCTTCAGGTTGGCAGGCGCGCTACTTCTCGGCCGCGGGATCGAAGCCGATCCGCGTCGGCGCTCGTCTGGTTGTAGCAGCTGATGCCGCCGAGCTGCGACAAGAGGTCGGCGCGGCCCGAACGTTGATCATTCCCGCCAGCGCCGCATTCGGCACGGGTGAGCACGCCACGACGGCGATGTCGCTGCGCATGCTGGAACGCACGACGCGCCGGCTCGGAACCGGCTGGCGAATGCTCGATGCCGGAACCGGGTCCGGGATTCTCGCGCTGGCAGGACGTTGCTTCGGCGCGGGCGAAGTCATCGCGATCGACAACGACGCTCTCGCTGTGTCCGTCGCGAAGCAGAACGCCCGCGCGAACAAGATCCGCGGCGTCACGTTCGTTGTCGGCGATGTGAACCGCGGGACGGCGGGCACCTTCGACATCATCGCTGCAAACCTGTATTCGGAGCTGCTGGTTTGGCTGTTGCCGGCATGGCGCAGGCACCTCCACAGGGATGGCCGCCTGATTCTCTCGGGCGTGCTGCGTCGTCAGGAAGCTGAGGTGACGCGAGCCTTGCGCGCGAACGACTTCGCGGCCGGCGAAATCCGGCGGCGAGGCAAGTGGATCGCCCTCATGGCCGCGTACCAAAAAGCCAGTTGACGCGACCGGCGGTGCTAAGCACGTTGCCCGTCCCTTAGCGGGCCCTCGATTTTCCTGCATCCACGCGGTTAGTCTGTCGGACCGCTGACTACCTATGCAGGTCGAAGAACTCGCTTACGTCATTCTCACGCCGTACTCGATGCGCAAATCGCGCACGGGGGGCATCATCTCACGTCTGATCTCGCGCACCGGTCTCGATCTCGTCGCCTCACGCATGTTCGCGCCGAGCGACGAACTCGTGAAGCGCTACGCAGAGACGATCGTCACCGAGACCGACGCCGGACATCGCGCCACGCAGGAGCTCATCCGCGACTACGTGTTGAAGAACTTCAGCGCGAGCAAGGATGGCCAACGCGCGCGTGTGCTGATGCTCGTCTTCCGCGGCCCGGATGCGATCAACAAGATCCACCAGGTCGTCGGACACATCGTGCACGAGCGCACGAGCGGCGAGACGGTGCGCGACACGTTCGGCGATTACATCAGTGAGGAGGGCGGCAAGGTCACTTACTTCGAGCCTGGCGTGCTCGCGTCATTCGATCCGAAGTCGGTCGAAACAGACCTCAAGCTTTGGGCGGAATACTCCGACATCGACGGCGGCATCCTCGACCGCGTGATCAGCTACCCCAGCGGCGCGAACGTCGAGAAGACGCTCGTCCTCATCAAGCCGGACAACTTCAAATTCCCGAACCTCCGCCCTGGCGGCGTGATCGAAGTGTTCTCGCGCACCGGGCTCTACATCGTGGGCTTTAAGGTCCACCGCATGAGCGTAGCGCAGGCGGAGCAGTTCTACGGCCCCGTGCTCGAGGTGCTGGAGGACAAACTCGGCGCCGAGAAAGGCCGCAACGCGTGGGAAGACATCGTCGAGTTCATGTCCGGTGGCCGGCCAAGTGCCGTCGCTGCCGACCAGCGCGACCAGCCCGGGTCCGAGAAGATCGTGGCGCTCGTCTACCAGGGCGTCGATGCAGTGAAGAAAATCCGCGATGTCCTTGGACCCACCGATCCGAGCAAGGCGCCTCCGGGTTCCATCCGCAAGGAATTCGGCCAAAACATCATGGTCAACGCCGCGCACGCGTCGGATTCAGCCGAGAACGGACAGCGCGAGATGGGGATCGTCCAAGTCCACGAGAATAACCTCAAACCTTTGATTGAAAGTTTCTACGCGGGCAAATAGTTTGCGCTCCCCCTGAAGCCTCAGCCTCCAACCTAACTCCCACAGCCATGGAAATTTCCGCCCGCGCCGCGCAGTTAACTCCCTCTCTCACGCTGTCGATCGACAGCAAGGCAAAGGCGATGAAAGCCGAGGGTCTCGATGTCTGCGGTTTTGGCGCTGGGGAGCCTGATTTCGATACGCCTGATCACATCAAAGAGGCAGCGATCCAAGCGATCCAGAGCGGCTTCACAAAGTACACTCCGACGGCGGGTTTGCCGGAACTCCGGCAGGCGATTGCCGACAAGCTGCAGGCAGACAATGGCCTGAGCTACCGCCCCAGCCAGGTCGTCGTGAGCGGCGGCGCCAAGCACGCCTGCTACAACGCAATTCTCGCCACCTGCCAGGCCGGCGACGAAGTGCTCATCCCGGCGCCCTACTGGGTCAGCTATCCGGACATGGTGCGCCTCGCGGGCGCAGAGCCCATCATGATCCCGACGACGGAGCGGAACAGCTGGAAGATGCGCGCGGAGGACTTCGAGAACGCGATGACCCCGCGCACGAAGATGCTCATCCTCAACAGCCCGAACAATCCGACCGGCTCCGTCTACACACGCGACGAGCTCGCCGGCATCGTCGAAGTCGCCGCTGAAGAAGACATCTACATCCTCTCCGACGAGATCTATGAAAAGCTCGTCTACGACGATATCGAGCACGTGAGCGTCGCCTCGATCTCGAAGGAAGCGTACGACCTCACCATCACGATCAACGGCTTCAGCAAAGCGTACGCGATGACCGGTTGGCGCCTCGGCTACATGGCGGCGCCCGAGAACGTCGCGAAGGCTGCCGATTCAATCCAGAGCCACAGCACGTCGCATCCGGCATCGTTCGCGCAGCGCGGCGCGCTCGCCGCCCTAAAGGGCGACCAGCAGCCGCTCGCGGACATGCGCGATGAGTTCAATCTCCGCCGCGGCTACATGTATGATCGGCTGACGAAGATCCCGAACATTACCGCCGTGCAGCCGCAGGGCGCATTCTATATCCTCGTGAACATCAGCCAGCTCGGCCTCAGCTCGCAGAACTTTGCTGATCGTCTGCTCAGCAAAGCGAACGTGGCTGTCATCCCCGGCGCTGCGTTTGGCGACGATCGCACGATCCGCCTCAGCTACGCGACGAGCCTCGACGTCATCAAGAAGGGCCTCGACCGGTTCCAGGATTTCTGCCGGACGCTGTAGGCAGCGCAGGAGATGCGGCTCGACAAAGCGGCGGTCGTCGCGCGGATCAGGGAGGTTGGCGCGGTCGCGATCCTGCGCACGCAGACGAGCGATCAGGCATTGCGCGCCGCCGAGGCTGTCATCGCCGGTGGTTTCCGCATCGTCGAAGTCACCTACGGGGTGCCTGATACGGCAAACGTCATCGCGCAGCTCGTGCGCGAGAATTCGTCCGATCTCCTCGTCGGCGCCGGCACAGTCCTGACGCGCGACCAATCATACGCAGCGATTGACGCCGGCGCACAGTTTCTGGTCAGCCCGTGTGTGATTCCGGAAATGATTGAAGCGGGACGCGAGCGCGATATCGCCACGATTCCCGGTGCTTTCACACCGACTGAGATCTACACGGCGTGGTCGTTAGGCGCCGATATCATCAAGCTGTTCCCCGCCGTCTCGAACGGACCGGAGTACCTGCGCACGCTCCGCGGGCCGCTGCCGCACATCCCCATCATGCCCACGTCCGGCGTGAACATCAGCAACGTGGCTGACTGGTTTCGCGCCGGCGCGGTGGCCGTCGGCGCGGTCAGCAGTGTGATCGATCCTGCCTTGATCCAGACCGGCGACTGGGATGCGCTGACCGAGCGCTCGCGCGAGTTCCTCGACGCCGTGCAACGCGCACGCGAATCCCGCTGACGTTTGCGGGCGGACGGAGATCGATTGCGAGTTGCGCCGCCGGCTGGAAAAGTGCTCGCCTGATGTCGGGCAAACTCGCGCTCATTCTTCACGCCCATCTGCCGTTCGTGCGGCATCCGGAGCACGACGAGTTTTTCGAGGAGGATTGGCTCTTCGAGGCGATCACGGAGACCTACATCCCGCTCGTCGCCATGATGCAGCGGCTCGTCGCCGATGGCGTGCCGTTCAAGCTCACCATGAGCCTGACGCCGACGCTCTGCGCGATGCTGCAGGACGAGCTGCTGCAAGCACGCTACGTCCGGCACCTCGACGCGTTGATCGATCTCGCGCGGCGGGAGATTGAGCGCAATTCCGAGCACGCGGAGCTGCGAAAGCTGGCGCAGTTCTACTGCGACTGGTTCGCCGAAACGCGGCGCCGCTTCGTGGAAGAGTGGCGTCGCGACTTGGTCGCGGTGTTCCGGCAATTGCGGGATGCGGGCGCGCTCGAGATCATCGGGTG
>DATHXZ010000224.1:0-4362 GCA_035459405.1 Chthoniobacterales bacterium | reverse complement strand
GGCCAATCCCGACGGTGTGCACGTGCGGAGCTTCGCACGCGGCGACGAAGTCGTGGCCGAGTGGAGGCCGGAGCAGAAGTACGAGGCGTTTCGCGGTGTGTTGAACGGCGGGATCATCGGCACGCTGCTCGATTGCCACTGCAATTGGACCGCTGCGTATCACCTGATGCAGCAGTCCGGCGCCGACAATCCGCCGTGCACCGTCACGGCTGATTACGTGATCAAACTGCTGCGGCCGACGCCAACGGACGGGCCGGTGTCCCTTTCGGCCCGCGTGGTCGAATCATCAGCCGACCGCGCCACAGTGGAAGGCACGCTCTTCAGCCACGCCGGCAAAGCGTGCGCGAGCTGCCGCGGCACCTTCGTGGCGGTGAAAGAAGGCCATCCGGCCTTTCACCGCTGGTAAGTGTAGCCGTCGCGCGGCGCGCGACGCAAGATGTGGCCACGTATGTGGCGGGCGGCAGCTAAAGCGCGCTTGCCTTCACCCGGCGCGACGCGGCTACAGAGCTCGGTCTACGAGGTCGCGCACTGTTTCGTATGGCTGCGCGCCTGAGATGAGCAGGCGTCGCTCGCCATTGCCGTCCGGACTCAGCACCATGGCTGGCACACCGGAGAGGCCGAGTTCCGCGGCTTCGTTCTCATCGCCGACCACGCGGCCGGTGTACACATTCGCCTCGAGCCCTCGGCGGAGGCCGGTCGCGTGAATGTCGAGCGACTGTGCGATCTCACCGAGGACCTGCAGATCGCCGATGTCGCGCCCGTCTTCGAAGAAGGCGGCGAAGATCGCGTGCCGCATCGCGTCGGCTTTTCCGCGATCGCGAGCGTATTCCGTCGCCTCGAAGGCTTTGCGGCTGCGCGGCTGAAGGGGCGGCAGCTGCAGCTTCATCGCTCGTTTCGCCGCCATCGGGTAAACGGCAGACGCCCAAATGTCCTGCAGGTATTCTCCCGCGGGATCAAGTGTCGGCTCCGGTTCGGGCCGCAGCTCGTACGAGCGCCATCGGACCTGCACGTGCCCGGCAAACTCGCGCTCGATCCGGTCGACGACCGGCTCCTGCAAGTAGCAGAAGGGACAGACGTAGTCGCTCCAGACGTCGATTTGCATGGGGATGGCGGCGGCAAGATGTCGGCGTGCGCCGCGACCCGCAATCTGCTTCACGGGAATTCGGTGCCTGAATTGCGTCGATGCAGATTCGGGCGCTGCGTAGTTACGCTTCCGACATGAAGCAGCCTACCTACCGAATCGTCCCGCTATCCCCGAAAGTCGCAGATGCGGCTCGGCGCGGACTCGCGAGCGGCACCGCAGATCACGCGCTGATCACAGCGGATTCCCCGAGTGCTTATCCGTGCCGGCACTGCCTCCAATGGGCGAACCCCGGCGAGCAGATGATCTTGTTCCCTTTCACCGCAGTTGGCGACGGCCCTTACCAGGAGCGTGGGCCGATCTTCGTTCATGCCGCGCCGTGCCACCGCTACGCCGCGACCGAAGACTACCCCGCGGAGTTCCGCAGCGGTCGCGTGGTCCGCGCCTATGACGCGCGCAAGTGCATGATCGACGCCGGCGTGGTGAACGGTGAAGCCCCGGAGCAGGTGATCGAGGAGTTGCTCGCAAATCCCCACGCTGCATTTCTGCACGTGCGCAGTGCTACACGCGGCTGCTATACCTTGGGAGTGGAACGCGTATGAAAGCGATGGAACTACTCCCTCCAGCCGAGACAATGTATGGCGCCCTCGTGAACCGCGATGCGAGCTTCGAAGGTATTTTCTTCGTTGGCGTGCGAACGACCGGCATCTTCTGCCGGCCGACGTGTCCCGCGAAGAAGCCGGCGCGAGAGAATGTCGATTTCTTTCCGACGCCGAGTGAAGCATTGCACGGCGGCTACCGGCCATGCCTGCGCTGCACGCCCATGGATCCAGAAAAGCGCGCGCCCGCGTTGATCGAACGTCTGCGCGCAGAGGTGGAGAAGGCGCCGGGTGGGCGCTTGACGGACAAGGAGCTGGCAGCGCTGTCGATCGATCCTTCCACCGCAAGACGGCAGTTCATGCGGCACTACGGCATGACGTTTCAGGCATATCACCGCGCGCGGCGGATGGGATTGGCGCTGCGCGGGGTGCGGCGTGGCGGCCGGATACGAGAGGCGCAGAACGGGAGCGGCTTCGATTCGGCGAGTGGTTTCCGCGAAGCGTTTACGCGCGTGTTCGGCGACGCGCCAACGGCAGCGAAGGAGCGGGGCTGCATGTTTGCGGAGCGAATTGAGACGCCGCTCGGAACGATGGTCGCAGTGGCGGACGACGAAGGCTTACGCCTGCTGGAGTTTAGTGACCGGCGGGCGCTCGAGCGCGAGCTTGGGATCCTGCGGCAACGGCTCAAGACGAACGTGGTGCCGGGTGAGCATCCGCATCTCGATGCGATTCGCACGCAACTGGCTGATTACTTCGCGGGCAAGAACCTCGAGTTCAGTGTACCGGTGGCGCCCGTCGGCTCCGATTTCCAACGACGCACCTGGGACATGCTGCGCTCGATTCCTATGGCGGAGACGCGCTCGTATTCGTGGATGGCTGACCAGCTCGGCATCGCGGGCGCGCGGCGCGCCGTCGGGCGCGCGAACGGCACGAACATGCTCTGCATCATCATTCCCTGTCACCGCGTGATTCGTGCGGACGGAACGCTGTGCGGATACGGCGGTGGATTGTGGCGGAAGAAGTGGCTGCTCGAGCATGAGCGGAAGTTCGCGGACGCGATCGCGGCGAACGGAAAACGTCGAGTGTCGAACGCTGAACTGCGAACTGAAGAGGAGCGCGCCCAGGAGGACTCGAACCTCCGACCGTCGGATTAGAAATCCGATGCTCTATCCGGCTGAGCTATGGGCGCAGTTCGGCAAAGATGCGCCCTCACTGCGGGTCTGCAAATCCGACAGCTATAACGGTAAAACGCTGCGACCGTTTTGATCCATTCGTCGGCCAACAGTTCATGCGCCGCGAGTGTGGGATGAATCCCATCGGGCAGCCACTGCTCCGCTGGCGCGTGTTTGGAGGCTTCGTCTAACACTTGCTGGCAACGCACGAACGGCGCCCGATATTTCGTTGCGAGCTTTTCCACGATGTTTGCTCGCTCTCGAACGGTAGCCCGCCAGCGTTCCGCCTCGTCGGTCGAGCGGCCGATGATGAGGGTGAAAGGCTCGCATAACACGAGCTTCGCCTGGGGAAGAGCGTTGGCTGTTTGCGCGAGCAATGCGTCGTAAGCTGCTTCGAAGTCGACGAGCGATACATCGGCGGCGGCGTCGTTGACACCGATGAGGATGCTCAAGATGTCGGGTGTGATATCTAGCGTGTCGGTCCGCCAGCGCGCCGCGAGGTCCCGGATGGTGTTGCCGCTGATCCCGCGGTTTACGACGACAGGCTCAAGTTCGCGGTAGCGCTCCCCGAGTTTCGCTGCCGCAACTGCGACGTAACCGTGGCCCAAGTCCGATCCCGATTCGCGCTCACGATCGCAATCGGTGATCGAGTCGCCTTGAAAGAGGATCGTGGTTCCGGGCGCGACGCGCCGGTTCTCGGCCCCTGCCTCGGCGACGCTCACGATCGCCAATATCGCACAAGCCGCAGCAGCGATGTGAGCATCACTGGGTCACAGCGGCGGCCTTCGGAGGACGCAAATCAGCGGTCTGCACCGGCTCGGGTGGAGGTGTGAACGGCACCGGGTCGGGAAGGCGGTAGAGCATCGGCTCCTCAGCGTCGAACGCCCAGGCGGTGAGCTTTGCGCCGGGCGGGATATCGCGCTGGGCGAACTTCACCGTCCAGCCACTCCAGAGTTGGTCCTCGTCGTTCAAGAGCTCGACGACTTCGGGCCGCCTCTGCACCTTGTCTGAAATCGCGATCGCGACCGACTCACCTTGCGGAGTGTCATAGGCGATGAGGGCGCAGTCGGCGGGGCGGTCTTTGCCGAGCAGCGCGGCCCAGCCCCCGACGCCGTACCATTTCGTGTCGATCGGTGCGGCGCGGTCCGACTTGCCAGTCGCGTCATCTCCATCCGCCGTTTCGTGCGGGAGGGTGAGGAGGTTCTTGGAACGAATCAGCGGCGGATCCAGAAGATTCATTTTGTCGAGGGCATTAGCGAGCTGCTTCGCGGCCGCGGGACGGGTGGAATTGTACGCCTTCACCGCCGCCGAGGTGTCCAGCACCTGGCTGAAGAGGACGCCAGCGCGCCCGAGGCGGTAGCGCGCCGATCTGTGTTCAAGGAGCGAGACCGAGCGGGTGAAGCCGGCTGTATAAAGGCCGACGTAGCCGAGGGCGAGGGCAGCGCATGCGAAGCCGAACAGTCGGGTAGTCGCACTGCGCGGTGCTGAGCGGGCAAGTTCGCGCAGGAAA
>DATHXZ010000223.1:0-23702 GCA_035459405.1 Chthoniobacterales bacterium | reverse complement strand
ACGAGCACGGGCGGACTAACGAGTTCGCTCCAGATATCCGCCTGTGAAACGATGTGCGTGATGATCATCTGGCCGACGCTGCAGTTCTCGGTGTCCTCCTGAACGACAACGAGGCGTCCGGTGCGGCTAACGGATTCTTGGACGGCGGCTTTGTCCCAGGGCGCGATTGAGCGCAGATCTAACAAATCGATGCTGATTTCGCCGCCGATCTGCTCGAGCGCTTCGAGCGATTTCTCGATTGTGTTGCCCCACGCGACCACGGTCACATCCGAGCCCGCGTGGCGTTTGCGGGCGACGCCAAGTGGCACAGCGCGCACGGGTTCCTTCGATACGTGTTCGGCCCAGAGAAGATGCTTTGGGATGAGGACGAACGTGGGGTCCTCCGCGTGCATCGCCGTCCACAGGAGACCGGCCGCGTCCTCCGGCGTGCTCGGGATGGCGATGTTGATGCCGGGGAAATGCGCGATCGGTGCTTCGTTTGCCTGGCTGTGCCAGAGGCTGCCGCCGGGAAGATATGCCCCGTATGGGGCGTAAATCACCATCGGGCATTTCCAGGAGCCGAAGGAGCGCCACCGCAGCGTCGAAAGGTTCGTGACCAGGTGGTTCCAAGCTGGGCCGATGAAATCGATGAACTGCAGCTCGAACACCGGGCGCTTGCCGTATGAGGCGAGGCCACACCCGACACCGAAGATCGTGGATTCGGCCAGCGGCGAGTTGTAGACCTGCTCCGGAAAATCGGTGGAAAGCTTCTGCGTCAGGCGGAACACGCCGCCTTTTGGATCCTCCACGTCTTCGCCAAAGATGAGCCGGTCGCGGCTCGCTTCGAGTCCGCGGCGGAGCGCTTTGTTTACAGTGTCGCCGATCCGGTATTTGCCAGGCGGGAGCACTTCGTCGCTGAGCTCCGGCAGTTCACCTGTGACCTGCAGCATCAGCTCATCGGCTGACGGATCTTCGGCTCGGTCAGCGTCCGTGAACTCCTTCCGGATCCGCTCCTTCACTTCTTTGTCGAGCTTCTCGTATTCCTCGGAAGTGATGACCCCGTCTGCGATCAACCGCTCGCTCCAGACGCGTAGCGGGTCGTGATTCGCGCATTCGGTCAGCTCCTCAGTCGTGCGGTAGAGCTTCTGGTCGTCGGAGCTGGTGTGGCTGGAGAGACGCTCCATATCGACCCAGAAGAAGCGCGGGCCGCCGCCGGCGCGCATTGCTTCGAACGCTTCCGCGCCAGCATCGTAGACGGTCTGTGGATCCGAGCCATCGATCACCTGCCAGTCGTCCGCGTTCACGACGTTCAGCGCACGCGGGTGAATCTTCTTCGTTGGGCTGCTGATGCCGTATTTGTTGTCCTCGACGACGAAGAGAACCGGCAGCTGTCGCTCTTTCGCAAATGCAATCGCCTCGTAGAAATCGCCCTGGCGCGAGGCTGCATCGCCGATCGTGGTGATGACGACGTTCGGCTTGCCGTCCAGCTTGATGCCCCACGCCAGACCGCACGCGGGGAGCAACTGCGCGCCGGTCGGAGTCGGCACGCTCCAGCTGCCCTTTGTCGCGTAGCTGTAATGCGACGGCATCTGGCGGCCGTGACTCTGACCCGCGCGCTTGGCAAAGTAATCGATCGCCAGCTCCCGCGATGCGACCCCGCGGCCGAGCACGAGCGCGCGGTCCCGGTAATAGCCGGAGATGTAATCACCATCGCGCAGCTGCATCCCTAGCGCGGCGAGCGCCTCGTGCCCCATGCCGCTGACGTGGAAATGCCCTTTGCCTTGGCGATTCAGGTTCTGCTCGCGGAGATCACCGTGCCGACTCTCCAGGATCGTCGTGAGGAGGCGCAGCTTATCTTCTTTGCTGAGAGCGGGCATAGAAATGGAGTCGTTCGTTCTGCCGGCGAGCGCTTCGGGCACGGCGCGAGGATTCTCTACCCTCCGCCCGCAAGTCTCAACTATTCTGCTACTGCAGCGGCGCGACGACAGCGTCGGCTGGCTTCGTGAATTTCGACGCGTCGGCATGGGGGGTTGCGAACTGCACATTGTCGAAGCGCAGGCGGCCGAGCGTGTCGCCCTCGGTCGTCTCGTTCTTCCAGTCGAAATAGGCGGCACTCTTCGGAACCGTGACGCCGTTTGCTTCCTGCCACTCTTCAAACACGATCGCGTGCTGCTCGAGCTCACCGAGCGCCTTGCCTTTGCGGAGGGCCGGGTACGTGACGACGTAGATCGCGAGCTTCAGCCGACCTGATGCGGGATCGACATAGGCGGTGTAGAAATCGTCCGGTGAATCGCCCGTGCCGGCCTCGTACGTGATCTTCACCACGTCGTATTCCTGCCCTTGGAAGGGCTTCCTGCCGAGCGGCTCCTGTTTCGCCCCCGGGTCACCGAAGACGAACGGCATGCCGAAGAAGTAGAACGATGTCCACATGTAGAAGCGCGGCGGCGTTCGACCTAGCGCGTCAAGTCGCGGCTTTATCCACACTTCGCCCTTCGATGCGCCGAGCGTATACTCCTCGGCCGTGATTAAGCCATCGCGGCTGCGGAGATCGAACAGCTGATGCTCGCGCTTCGTCCCATTCGGCCGTTCGTACGCCAGATCGTATTGAACGCTGCCGAAGCTCTGCCATTTCGCGCGTCCGCCATGCGCTTCGATGCAGCGGTTCATCTGCGCCTCGGCGAGCGGAGATGCGGATATGATGACGAGCGCGGCGAGAAGGGCAGCGAAAGGGTTTGAGTTCATGACCGCACCGTATCAGGCGAACACGAAGCCGCTCAGGAAATCGCTCTCGAGAGATGCGCAGCGCGGGGAACGCGTCTACAAACCTGGAATGCGCGTATCCACCGAACCGACGGCAAGAGGAGTGATCGAACGATTTCGAGCGCATCTGCCAGTCTCCGAGACGACGCCGGTGGTTTCGTTAGGCGAGGGGAGCACGCCGCTGATTCCCTGCGCCCGGCTCAGCGGGCGTGTCGGGCGCGGGGTTGAGGTGTTCGTGAAATACGAGGGGCTGAACCCGACCTGCTCGTTCAAGGATCGCGGGATGACGGTTGCGGTGTCGAAGGCGGTGGAGCGGGGGACTGCCGCGGTGGTTTGCGCCTCGACAGGCAACACATCCGCGTCTGCGGCTGCCTATGCGGCACGAGCGGGGATTCGATGCGCTGTGATTCTGCCGGCCGCCAAGATCGCGAGCGGTAAGCTTGTTCAGGCATTCGCCTACGGTGCGAAGGTGGTGGCGATCGACGGGAACTTCGATGACGCGCTGCGCGTCGTGCGCGAGCTCGGTAGCCGTGCGGACTTCACAATCGTGAACTCGATCAACCCCGATCGCATCGCCGGCCAGAAGAGCGCCGCGTTCGAGATCGTGGAGGAGCTCGGGGATGCTCCGGATTTGCATCTCCTGCCGGTCGGCAATGCCGGAAACATCAGCGCGTATTGGGCGGGTTACCGCGAATACATCGAGGCCGGCTACGCATCCACGACGCCGGCAATGGTGGGGTTCCAGGCGGCAGGATCAGCGCCGATTTACCACGGACGGGTCATCGAACAGCCGGAGACGATCGCATCGGCAATCCGCATCGGGAATCCCGCAAGTTGGGAGACGGCAGATCGCGCGATCCGCGACTCGGATGGCGCGATCGATATCGTGACGGACGACGAGATCCTAGACGCGCAACAGTGGCTGGCGAGCAAGGAGGGGATCTTCGTCGAGCCGGCGAGCGCCGCCTCCATAGCCGGCTTGTTCAAGAGTTGCGACCCTTCGCGTCAGCCGGCGTACCCATTCGACCAGATCGCAGAGGGCAGCCGGATTGTTTGCACTGTTACCGGGCACGGCCTCAAGGATCCGGACGCTGTCCGCTTCGCCACGGCCACGGCGGTGCAGCCGACCGAAGCTGATGTGCTGCGCGCGATCGGCTTTTAGTTGAGCAATCAGAAAAGTAGGGAACGGCGGGTGCATTATTCTTTTCTCAGTTCCTGCTTTCCTGCTTCACCATTGCCCGGCCGGCTTTATTGATATGACGGCAGTTCCACCAAATGCATTCCGCCTCGTCCGCGCGCCCGACCTCTCCAGAACCGCTTCATGTCGCTAATCGTCCAGAAGTACGGAGGCACCTCTGTCGGGAGCCCGGAGCGGATACGCCATGTCGCCGAGCGCTTGCTGGCGACGCAGCGCGAAGACAATGACGTCGTCGCAGTGATTTCTGCGATGGCGGGCGTTACTGACAACCTGATCAAGCTTGCGCGAGAAACCTCGCCACGACCGACTGAGCGCGAGATGGACGTGCTCCTTGCCACAGGTGAGCGCGCTGCGACCGCGCTCGTGGCCATGGCTGTCAACGCGCTCGGGGGTCGCGCGATTTCTCTCACTGGCGCCGAGGCCGGCCTCCTGACCGATCGCGTCCATACGAAGGCGAAGATCGCCAACATCAATCCGCGGCTGATCGAGGAGTTGCTGGGCGACGGCTACATTGTCGTCGTCGCCGGGTTCCAGGGCCAGACGCCTGAAGGCGAAACGACCACACTCGGCCGGGGCGGCTCGGATCTGAGCGCCATTGCACTTGCAGGAGCACTCGGCGCCGACGCGTGCCAGATTTTCACCGACGTCGACGGCGTGTTCAGTTGTGACCCGCGCATCGTACCCGAGGCGATGAAGATGGAGGAGATCGCCTATGACGAACTTCTCGAGATGGCCGGCGCCGGCTCGAAGGTCATGCAATCGCGAGCCGTCGAGTTCGCGAAGAAATTCGGCGTGCCTTTCGAGGTGCGCTCGAGCTTCAAGCCCACTCCGGGCACGGTCGCGAAGGAGGAGGCGGCGAACATGGAAGACGTCGTCATCCGCGGCATCAGCGTGGAGCGGAAACAGGCGAAGGTGACGCTCGATGACGTGCCGGACGCACCGGGCGCGGCGAGCCGGATCTTCAGCGCGATAGCGACGGCAAACATGCTCGTCGATGTCATCGTGCAAAGCGCGTCAGATCGGAACACGACCGACATCTCATTCACGATTCATCAGGATGATCTCCCGCGAGCTGAAGAATTGCTCACCCCGGTGGTGAAGGGGATCGGCGCCACCGGATTGAGCTCACACAGCGGAATGGCGAAGCTCAGCGTCGTCGGGATTGGAATGCGCTCGCATTCAGGCGTGGCCGCGCGGCTTTTCGATTGCCTCGGGTGCGGTAACATCAACATCGAGTTGATCTCCACCTCGGAGATCAAGATCACGGTGGTCATTGCCGAAAAAGACGCCGATCGCGCCGCTCAGCTTACCCACGAGGCGTTCGGGCTGGCGCGGCCGGTGCCGACGCCGAGGGGGTAGCCACGGTAGCGTCCGCAATCGGCTCACGGTAGGTACACGCGCCCGGACCCGCAGTGCTGCGTGAAAGTAGCGCAAGCTTCCAGCTTGCTTTCTCGCCGCTCCGCAAGCTTGCGCTACTCTTTGGCAGAAGCGCGCTTCGTCTGTCGGGTGTATTTTGTCGCTCCTACGGCAGCTTCCACGTTGCCTGAATCCGCCGATATTCCTCGACCGGCAATTGCACCAGAATTGGCGTCTTGCTCCGGTCCAGCCAGCGAACGACCCGCAGCATCTGCTCCTCGGCCATTGCCGTGCAGCCGGAAGTCGCAACGCCGGGCGCTTCCCAGACGTGCAGAAAGATACAGGAGCCAGCGCCCGGCACCTGGTTCCAGTTGTGCCCGACCACCGTGCCCCAGCGGTATGGCTGGACGCGCATCCGTTCGGAGCTGTTCCAATCCTTCCCCGCGACCGAGCCAGCATCGATGATGCGGTTGTAGTGACGCGACCGCGGATCATCGACTCCCTCCATTGCATCCGTCAGCTGCCGGTAAGGGAAGCGGGTGTTTGCATCTTCCGCGGAGGCGAAGCCAAACGCCTCGATTAGGGGGAAAACTCCGGCGGGCGCCTTTCCATCGCCCTCACGTTTCACCGGGCCGTCGCCGGGTCCGGTGCCATGCAGCCCGAGGCCCCAGGCAAGCCCCGTTCGCCCAAGCGCTGCGTTCCAAGCCGGCCAGACCTCGCTCCACCGGGAACTGCCATCCCGACGCTCAAAGCACCGCATCTCCGCCGCCACGGAGCTCCAGTCCGCCGCCGTCACGACCAGCAGCTGTCGACAACGCGCGAGCTCTGGGATCGTCACTTGGCCGCCATGCGACCGCGTCGGGCCTTCAGCGGCAGAGCAGACCAAGATCGCTGAGGCGAGCAGAGCGATCCACCAAGCGAGTTGTCGCTGAACCAGCGGCACCTCGACACGATATGCAGGATTGTTGCGGACGCACGTTCGCAACAGTCCTGTCATCTGGCGCGGAGCGATGAACGTGATAACTGGCGCGAGGGGGTGGCACGAAAATGTGCCATCGTGGCGGTAATGTGAAGCAGGAATGACTACCCGCCACGAACGTATAATGATGCCTATGTCTAGGGTTTTAAGGTATTAAGCGACCGGCAGCTACCGCATTCCGCTGAGTTGGGTCATCGACGGTAGGCGTTCGCCTGCGGTTCGCGCAATGATGGTGTAGCATTCGAGCGGCAGCGTCGACCAGTGCGCTATTCTGCGTGCCGTTCCTGGCCTGTCGGAACGGCGCGTCGTCCGACTGCTTCGCAAATGTCTCAGCGCTCGGCAGGACGGCACCATGCGCAGCCTGCTCTGGGCGCAGGGACCAGACACCCTTGCGCCGATTTCGCGCGGTGCAGCCTGACCCTCGGGCGTTCCGCTATGCGGCGCCAACGGGGCGACGCGGGGGGAGTTTTCCGGTGTTTCGCGAACTGGTCTCAGAGGAGTGCCAAGTATGCACGCCCGGTGCGGTGTTGATCCTACGCTGCAGGCGGATTCCGCGCATGCTCGCGCCCGTTCACAACATCAGACAATATATGTCATATAAAGTTGCAGGGCGCTGGGGTGCCTATTGTTATGGTTTTCATATAGCGCCTGATCTGGTAACGCTCGAACTCCGGCATGGATGAGGAAGCGATTCGGATGATTCAGGAAGTTGTGGCGAAGCGACGCGCGACATTTCTTCGCGCAGAGATTTTAGATCGGGACAACCGGCGGCTTGCCACTGGCGAAGCGACTCCTGCAAGCGACGGAGTTCATCAGGTGTTCCACATAGACGCTCCTGAAGTCGCGGACACAGTAGAATCTCGCGCAGCAATTCTTCATCGTTCAGACGGTTCGCAAGGTCGTATTCTGCGGTGCGAGCGGTGCTCGCATTCGGCGTATTCTCTGCACTTCCACTTGGATGTTGAGCCATCTTAAATTCCGGCCTCCGCGAACGCCTTTTCAAACTCGGCATCCTCTTTCCGTCGCACGTAAGCGGCGGTTATTTCAACGACCCTCTCCAAGCCCCAGCGTTCAAGTTCGATTCCGGCAGCTACGGCGGGTGTCGTTCCGAGTGTCGTGTGTTTCCGCACGAAGTTGTAGACTCCGAAGTGCAGCGCGACGGCTGCCTTGTGCGTCGTAAGGTCTTTTGAGTAGCCTAGCCCCTTCCGCTGATACCGCTTTAACTCCTGCCGGACGATCAGAAACACGCGCTCAATGTGGCTCGTTGTGAGGCTTTGCAGGTTCGGTGAGCCGACGATTTCCTTACGCTCCGCTGCGACCATCTTACGAACGCCTTCGTTGCGCCCGAAGCGGGCGAGCGTGCCGTCTAGCAGTTGAGGCTCGCTGAAAATTTTGGTTTCGGTTCCGTAGGAATAACCCTCGTAACCGAAGTGCGTGCGGATGTGGAACGGATATGCGCGCAGGTTGTCGGTAGCGATCTGGACGGGACCGCTCACGCGCGCCCGCACGTCTGCAACAAAGCGGTCGCCCGTGATCCAGTCGCGCTTTCCGATGCGATGCGAGAACACGAGTTTTGTGTCGGCATCAATGCACGCCCACAGCCAATAATCGCCGCGCTCAGTCTTGTCGCCTTTCGGCAATCTACCAGCATGGTGCGCCGACATACTGCCACTGCTCGTCCATTTCGATTCGGCTGCACCGCAGGTCGCGAAACTCGCGGTTCATGTAGTCGGCGAACACCTCTCCCGTCTCACGAATGATGCGCGTGATGACGTATTTTTCTGTCCTTATCATCCGCGCAACGGCGCGGATCGGCGTTCCTTCGCAGAGCGCCGCTAGCACAAAAGCCTGTTTCTGTTTTGACAGTCGCCGGTTGTCCATATTCGTGAGTTGACTACAGGAACGAATATATAGAGAATCAAACACGGTCAACACAATTCGTATATATTTTTTCAAATGGCTAAGACGCAACGCGGCGGTAAGCGAAAAGGCGCAGGGCGCAAACCGCAGGGCAAAAAGGCTGTTCTCGTTACGCTCACAGAGACGAACGTAAAGGAGGCAAAGAAGCGCGAAGGGAACTTCTCTGGCTTGCTGGATCGGCTGCTCGCCGACTGGATTGAGCGCTAGGGCTTCTTCGTGGCAGTGCGCTTTTTGATCTGCCGAAACCCTCGCTTCAACTTGGGATCGGACAGCAAATCCTCGCCACGCACGCGCTTCGATCCGGTCGTGCGACGAACCAGCACAGCGGCGGCTGTATTGAAGTCGGACGCCTCGTCTTGCGAGGCAGGTTTCCGCGTTGCCACGCATCACTGTTTCAGGTTTGGTTTTGATTCGCAAGCGGTATGGCAAAAAAGAAGAGCCTGAAGGAACGCATTGACGCACTCGTGCACGCGCTTGGCGGAGCAGAGAAGCCATCGTTCGCGGATATTCGCAGCGAACTGGTGTCTATCGGCCTCTCGATTGAGGAGATTGAGAGTGGCCAAGCGCTGACTGAGAAGGATACGAGAATAACGAACCTGGAAGCTCAGCTTGGCGATCTTAACGTCTCGCTTGAACAAGCGAAGGGCGAGCTGAACGCGGTTCGAGCAGACCGCAAGAAGCATGAGGAAAAGCAGGAGGATATACCACAAGACCAACTGCGGATTCTTCAACTGCTTCCGACTCCCTTCGCTCAGGATTACGGCCCCACTGCCGAGGCGATCAGCCGAGCTGTCGGAAAGCCGCTGGATGAAACCGTGATTCATATTCGGCGACTGGAGAAGGGGCCGCCCCCACTCATTGAGTGGCAAACGGATCAGTTTGGCCAAGCGGTGTGGTTCCGCACGGACGAAGGAAACAAGCTCGTCGTCGCCAAGCGCTGGGCTGACGAAGCAGAACAGCGCGCTCATCGTAAATATGCCGACCTTCCGGACGATCAGGCTAGAGCGCTGCGGATGATAGCGGCAGGTGGAGATGGCGGCGAAAGCGAGACCGTCATCGCGAAGAACCTCGGACTGAATGTTCTTGCCAACAGCCTCTTTGTTTTGGAGCCGCTTCGGGAGGCGCAGATGGCAACCCCGAGCGAAGCGCCGGATTATGGCACGGGGACGAAGTGGCTTATTCTCCGCAACGGTGTCGAGTATCTCGTTGAGCGGAACCTGCTCTGAATTTCTAGAACGATAGGCACCCCAACACCAGTTGCAGAGGGTCTGGATGGCCGAGTCCAGCCCCTCGCCGCGTAATGTCGGCATTACGCGAGCTCGCCCGATCTGTAGTGTCCACACTACAGAAATAAATCTTCCGTCCCGGAAAGAAAACGGCCTCCGCGGCGAGACGGTCTCGCGAGGTTTGTCGCAGTCTTGATCTCGCTCCGCGTCCGCTCGCGCTCGTAAGTTTGGTAGCCTGTTGGCTACGGAAAGGAAGGCTGGGTCATCGGCTGCTTCGCTACGCCTCAGCGCCCAGCGGTAACTTCGTTGACAGGAGTTATCGCGTTCGGCGACTCTCTGACCTGTGCGACCGTGCGCGGTGATTACGAGCTACACACAGGCCTCTTACATTACAGAAGCGCGACGTGTCTGCTTTGCTGGCCTCGCCCTGCTATGCTGTTTTAGCGCAGCCGATGCACGTGGCGTAAGTCTTGACGACGACGGTCGCAAACGGATCACAGTCGAAACGGAAATCCGCAGGGGCTTGGCCGCCGTTGATGCGCTTCCTTACTCGCTGTCCGCGGAGGCACTTTCGAACGCGTGCAACAAAACACTTGCTCGCAACGAGCAGCAGAACACGAATTCGGATGGGTTCGAACTCGGACTGAAGGTGCGCCTGATGACGCGATTGCGCTCCATCGACGAGACCGACCCAGCGGCGCGATTGGCGCAAATCACGGCACGCACGATCTGCTTCGGTATCCTCAAGCTCAGCGATCTCGAAATTGAGAGAGTATTCACCAAGGCCGAGGTCAGGCTCCTAAAGGCCGGGGGCTGATCAACCGGCCGTGGTGTTGGTCTGCGCTCCGAAGCACGCGAACCCGGTCCCGCTGGTCGCTAGAGCGAGCTCCGACACGCGACGCGCAGGTCTAGTGCACTCCGCCGATGTCACCGAACCCGTAGCCGCTTTCGTCCGTCTGTGGGATCACGCGCCCGGGCGTGTCTGGATCAACGGTGATGGCGGCGACGGCATGGGCGAGCACGAACACGTCGGGGATCGGCTCCCCGTTCGCGAAGAACACAAACTTGCCGTCGACCTCTTGGTAGCTATCCGCGCCGATCGCGAGCTCGCGCTTGTCAGCGAGGTAAACTCGATAGACCCTCATGCGCCTAACGATACAGGGCTCCGACAACAGGCCACTGCCGCTTGATATACGTAATGTTGAATCCTGCGGCCGCCCCTACGTTCCGGACGCATCGACCGGCTTTCCCAGCCTGACATTGATGGCTGCGAGGCCTTTCGAATCCAAGTCATAGATCACGTCTTCAATCTTATACAATCGCCCGCCCAAAAAGATCGTTTCACCCAAATGCGGGCTGATCGCCATGTCAATTGTGTGCGCTTGGCCGTCGTTGAAGAACAAGTCGACTCTCATCGGTCATCGATCCTGACCCAAAAGAGAATCAATCGCGTCGGCTAGTTCCCGCTTGCGCGCGTTCACATATTGGTCATTCACCTGCTTATTCATTGACTGCGGCACTCCACCACTCTGCGGAGTTGCGTGGTGTTTGATTTTGGCATCGATCATCTTCTCAATAATGTCCGCGATGTTCTGTGCAGATATCGACATAGCCCGAGCCTACGTTTAGGCGCCGTCGGCGCAACGGTGTGCTGCTCCACGGAAATGCGCGCTTGTACATGTCATATAAACTAACCGCAAATATTTTTAGCGGACGCCTGATCAATGAACACGAGCGTATGCAGTGTGAGCCAGCTGAGCCCTTCGACGGTGCTGTCGATCTCGGCATCAAGCACGTTCAACTCCTCCGGGCTCCGCGGATGCGTGATCCGATTGCGCACTCTGATCACCGTGCAATAGGCCTTCCATTCGGGCCGTTGGACATCGATCCGAAGCGGCCCACCGAAGACCGACTCCGCCAGTTTGAAGGCATACCGCGTATTCTCCGGCAATCGCAGAAACTTCGGCTTTGATCGCGCGCTGCCGCTGCTGTCCAGCTCGTGCGTCTCATCCAACAGCAGCGCTATATCTGCTCGCGACAGCTCCATTCGCATATTTGTCGCTCCAACGTGACATGCCTGTTTCACGAGCCACACCAAGCCCTCCACGGCTGCGAATCCTGCACGAACGTACGTCCGTCGAGCGAATTGGCTGTCGTAACGCTTAATCAGCGCTTGCTCCGCCTCTTTCGCGTCGTCGAGTAGCCCGGTCAGCGACTTCAGCAGGTCGTACTCCGTCATTGCCGGTTCCCCGCCTAGCGGAGGCCGAAGTAGGCGAGGATCGCGGCAGCAATCAACGCGGCGATAACCGAACGATTACGTTTGAGGCCACCGTCTGATACCATCGCGGCGCGCTAGGCTTAGGCTGCGCCGGTGACGCAACATGACGAAGGCGGCCCACTCTGACGCCCGACGAGCTTTCAACCTCGGCACCAACGTCTGCCCCAATGACGTGACAGTTATCGACGTCGACGTTTTCGCAGTTCGTTATGCGAATGCCGCCGGTGCGGGGCGGATCGTGTTGCTCACGACTCACGGCCCGGCGCCTAACACAAAATGCCGCTGGAAACTATAGGTTGATCAGGCGCCGGCGGGCGTTGCCCGCAACGGATCATCAAGGCAGCCGCCGTACACGGTCGGATCGACGTTGCCGCCGCTCACCACGCAGCAGAGTTCCTGATCGCGAAACTGATGCGGCTGTGCCAGCAGCGCGCCGATGGCCAGCGCGCCTGTCGGCTCCACTTTTAGATTCGCGAGGCCATACAGCAGCCGGACACCTTCGCGGATCTGATCTTCCGAGACTTCGATGATGCCCGCCACGTGCTCGCGGATGATCGACCAGTTGTGATGGCCGAGACTAACGGTGCGCGCGCCGTCCGCAATTGTCTGCGGCTCCGTTTCGTTCAGGATCAGGCGGCCTTCGCGCAGCGAGCGCGCTGCGTCGTTCGCGAGAGCCGGCTCGGCGCCGAATACTTTCGGCGCGTCAGTTGCCCGCGCGAAGCTCTGCAGGATGCCGCCGAGTAATCCGCCACCACCCAGCGGTACGATGACAGCGTCAAACCGCCGGCGCAGCGCGAGCAATTCGTCCCCGAGCGTCGAGTTTCCATCGATGACCAGCGGATCATCGTAGGCGCTCGCGATGTATGCCTCGCCGGATTGCTCGGCGAGTTGCTGGACGCGAGCGCTTCGGCTGATTTCGCGGACGTTGATCAAATCAACCGTGGCTCCGTACTCGCGGACCGCCTCCACCTTTACGCGCGCGGAATTGTCCGGCATGACGACCGTGCAGCCCTTGCCGGTCAACTGGCACGCATACGCGAGTGCCTGGCCGAAGTTACCCGAGGACGCGCCGATGATATGCTCGTGTGGCACGCGGAGCGCGACGTTGTAGGCGGCGCGGAATTTGAAGCTGCCGGTCAGCTGAAAGGTCTCGCTGGCAACGACGACGTGCGTGCCCAGCCGTTTCGAAAGACGCGGCGCTTCGATGATGGTGGTCGGGCGAATGACGTCGTGGTGCGGGCGCATAAGCTTACGTTCTCTTCTGCTTCAAGGCGCCGGCGGCGGCAAAGTCGAACAGCGTTCCTGCTTCGGCTGCCTTTGCTTTCTCGTAAACCCGCGCTGCCGCAGCCACGTCTTGCAACGCGGTGCCGGTGGAATCGAAGACGAAAGTTTCCGTGGCATCGGTGCGAGCAGATTTCCGGCCCGTGATGATCTCTCCGAGTTCAGCGTGGATTTGCCGGGCGGTCATGAGGTCCGCATCGATCGCGTGATGCAACTCCCCCACTCGTGCGCTTTGTGCAACGAGATCGGCGACGACCTTGCTGCTCGCCAGGAGCTCCGGCGCGAGTTCCTGCTTGTGAGGGCTGTCGGCTCCAACGGCTCCGACGAATGCGCCAGGCGCTACCATCGAGGGCTGGAGAAATGCGTCCCGCGCCGAGGTGCAGGTGAGGATAATGTCGCTCTCGCGCGCGACACTCAGATCATCGATCGGTTCGACGACGAGCTGCAGCTCGCCGGACATTTCACTCGCGAAGTGCCGCGCTTTCGCATCGTCGCGCCCGAAGACGAACGCTCGCTCGAGTGGGAACAGATGGCGGAAGGCGCAAAGGTGCTGGCGTGCTTGTGCGCCCGTGCCGCAGACGGTGATCGTGGATGATTCGGGTCGTGCGAGATGCTTTGCCGCCAACGCGGTCGCGGCGGCTGTGCGTTGCCTTGTGAGCTCGACCGAGTCCATGACGGCCAGCGGGCAGCCGGTCTCGGCGTCGGAAAGGTAGATAATGCCCTGGATCGCTGGCAGTTCGCCCCGCTCCGGGTTGCGAAAGAATCCGCCATTCGCCTTTACGCAATAAAACGCGCGGTCGAGATACACCCCACCAGTCTTGATGTGGTACTCGCCCTCGCGCGCGTCAGCATGCAGCAGCCCCGTTTCGATCGTCTTACCTTCGGCATCGAGCCTGAACGCGTCTTCGACCGCGCCGAGGTAATCCTCAAAGCGCATCAGCGCGGTAATCTCCTGCCGCGCGAGCAGCAACGTGGCGGGAGCAGTCATTGGCCAGCGCAGCGACGGACGCCGGTCAGACGTTGCTGCCGCTCCACTTCAATTTCTGGCGGACGACACTGAAGAACGACACGCCGGGCATCGATGCCAGCGGTAGGATGCGCTCGGATTTCCGGATGGTCACGACGGCGCCCGGATCCAGCTCCATCGGTTGCCCGCCGTCGACCGTGAGATAGATCAGATGATCTGGCTGCGCGGCGACGTCGATTACCGAATTCTCGCCGACAATGATCGAGCGGTTGGTAAGGACGTGCGGGCAGATAGGGGTGATAACCAGCGCGCCGGAGTCCGGCGTGAGGATGGGCCCGCCAGCGGAGAGCGAGTAGGCGGTGGAACCCGTGGGCGTGGCGATGATAAGACCGTCGGCATTAAACTCGGTGAGCTCTTCGCCATTCACGCGGGTCCGGAGGCGGATCAGGCGTGAGACGGCGCCGCGGCTGAGGACCGCGTCGTTAAGACCGGTGGTGATACGCTGCTCGCCGCGCTCGTTGGTCGTCACCTCAAGCAGGCTCCGGTCACTGAACGTCATCTGCCCGGCGGCGATGCAGCGGACTGCCTCGACGCAGCCGGCGGCGGGCGCGCAGGTGAGAAAGCCGAGGGTGCCGACGTTGATGCCGAAGATGGGCTTCATCTCGTCGCCGAGCTGCCGCACGGTGTTGAGGATGGTGCCGTCGCCGCCGAGGACGACAAGCAGGTCGCTCTCGCGCGCCAGGTCGGGCACGGAATGGTCGGAAGTTTTTCCAACGAGCTCCGCGGTCGCATTTTCAATCAAAACCCGAAGCTCAGCGCGCTCGAGTTCATCGCCGACGGCACGCACGAGATCGGCCGAACGCGCCTTTCCGGTATGCGCGATCAGGCCGATCGTTTGCGGGCGCATACGAAGAACTCCTGGTTGCCGTCGGTCCCGGTGATCGGCGATGCGACGAGGCCTACGACCGGGTGGCCTTCGGACGTCACGAAATCGGCGACTTTACGCTGCGCCTTCTCATGAAGCGCCGGGTCAGAAACGATGCCGCCGCGGCCGACATCCTCCCGCTGCAGCTCGAACTGCGGCTTGATGAGCGCGAGGATCACACCGCTTGGAGTTAACAACTCGAAGGCGTTGGGCAAGATCAAAGTCAGGGAGATGAACGAGACGTCGATCACGCAGATGTCGATCGGCTCGGGAATATCGGCGCGTGTCAGCTGGCGCGCGTTCAGATGCTCGCGCGCGACCACGCGCGGATCGTTGCGGATGCGCCAGGCGAGTTGCCCGTGGCCGACGTCGATGGCGTAGACCTTCGCTGCGCCACTCTGCAGGAGGCAATCGGTAAACCCGCCGGTAGATGCGCCGATGTCCAACGCGATCGCTCCCGCCGGATCCACAGCAAAATGGTCGAGAGCGCCTTCCAGTTTCAGGCCGCCACGCCCGACATACTTCGGCGGCGTAGCGACGGAAAGCTCCGCATCTGCGGCCACGAGGATCGAAGATTTGTTAAGCACCTGATCACGGAGGCGGACTTCCCCCGCCATCACCGCCCGCTTCGCCTGCTCACGGCTCACAAACAGGCCCTGCTCAACCAGGACAATGTCGAGCCGCGCCTTTTTGCTCATCGTTGCCTGGTTTCGGCGAGCTCTGGGGCACCGCAGACGTCGAGAATGGCAGTGCGGAGGGCCGCGACCGCTGCTTTGAGCTGCTCTTCCGAGATGCAGAACGGCGGCATCAGGACCACCGTGTCGCGGATCGGGCGGGTCAGAAGGCCGTAATCGCGGGCGCGCCGACAGATCGCTTTAGCCGAGCAACCCGGAGCGGCAATAGCGTCCGACGGTCGGACATCGACAGCGGCAATGAAGCCAATTTGTCGCACTTCCTGCACGAATGGCAGAACGGCTATTGTCGTTAGTTCGGCCTCGAACAGCCGGATCTTCGGCTCCAGCTGCCCGAGGACGTTCTCCGCTTCAAAGACGTCGAGGCTCGCCTTGGCCGCCGCGCATCCGACTGCATTGCCGGTGTAGCTGTGACCGTAAAACAGCGTCGTTTCATCCGTTGGCGCGCCTGAAAACGGCTTGAATACTTTTTCGGTTGTGACCGTAAGTGCGAGGGGAACATATCCTCCGCTCAGCGCCTTACCGAGAACAATTAGGTCTGGAATGATCTCCTCGTGCTCGCAAGCGAACATCCGGCCTGTCCGCCCGAACCCGGTGAGAACTTCGTCGGCAATGAGGAGCGCACCGGTGCGGTTACACCACTCTCGAAGGGCCGCTAATGTGCCATTCGGCCACAGTTTCATTCCCGCCGCTCCTTGAACCAAGGGCTCAATCACCACTGCCGCTATCTGCTGCCGGTGGTCTGCGGAAAGGCTTTCCAACTCGGCGACTGTGCCGATTTGGCGCGCAGGGAAATGCCAGCCGGACGGTCCGTTGAACATTGCGCTGGCGCCTAAACTCGCTGCGCCGGCTGTGTCGCCGTGGTACCCGCCGCGGAACGCGATGAACGTGTTTCGCGGCGTGCCGCTGAGGCGCCAGTACTGCTCGACGATGCGAAGAGCGACCTCGATCCCTGTAGACCCGTCGTCGGAAAAGAAGACGCGCGTCAGGGTATCCGGCGGGAACAGCGCCACGATTGCTTGCGCCAGCTCAATGGCGGCGGGGTTCGTGAACCCGAGAAACGATGTGTGCGCTACGCGATCGAGCTGCCGGCGGATGGCGGCGTTGATGTGTGGGTGGTTGTGACCGTGGATGTTTGTCCAGATGGATGAGTTGCCGTCGATGTACTCGCGTCCGTCGCTGTCCCAAAGCAACGCGCCGCGGCCCTCGACCAGCACGATCGGGTCGTGATCCGCGGCGCACCATTCGCCCATCGGTGTAAATGGGTGCCAGATGTGACGTTTGTCCGCCGCCCGGAGCGCGGCGGTGTCCCAGTCACTCCTGTGCATAGAACCGAGGTTCGCTGCCGACCAAGGCGCTCTGCGCGCTCATAGACGGCAGCACGCCATCCCTAGCCCTCGTCGCCATACTCGCGGAGCAACTTGTCGAGCGACGCCACATCCTCTGCCGAGGCCCGGCGCCTCTGGTATTTGCGAAAAATCACATCGCGCGCTTCGAGGAGATCGGCGCGCGGCGGACGATCGTAGTAGGTCCAGTTCTCCTCATCCGCGTACTTTGCCTGAAACTTCCATTCGCCACCAAACTTGGTAACGCGAACCTCCCGTTTCCGGCCGTCCTCGTCCTTTTCGGTCCATATGTGTTGACTCCGCATGGGGCCGGAATTCTACATACATTCTTGAAAGACGCAGCCAAACTGCTCGCCTACTTCGCCGCGACGCTCCTCTTCGGCGCACTGTCGGCTCCCCCACTCTACTGGGCTGCGCAATGGCTGATGACGCGGGGTATCTCCCCGTTTCTCGCCGAGTACGACTTTGAGCGTTTTTTCCATCGTGCCCTGCTGGTCGGCGCAATTTTGTTCTTCTGGCCGCTGCTGCGCTCGCTGCGGATCCGGAACTGGCGAGGGCTGGAGCTGCAGCCGAACGCACACCGGTGGCGCGATGTGCGCGCAGGGTTCTTTATCGCAGTGGTTCCCCTGCTCTTTCTCGCCGTCCTGCTGTTCCAACTTGGTGCCTATGGGTTCCGGCGGGAGATCTCACTGATGGAGCTCGGCGAGAGGACAGTCTCGGCCATGGTGGTGCCGTTCCTTGAGGAGCCGCTCTTCCGGGGACTGATCCTTGGCGTTCTCATGCGGAGCAGCCCAGCCTGGCTGGCGGCGCTGCTCACGTCTGCAGTGTTCTCGATCCTCCATTTCCTGAAGGCGCCGGAGCATTCGTCGACCGACGTGACATGGACGGCGGGGTTTGTTTCGATCGCGAACGCCTTTCATCAGTTCGGCGAGCCGTTCCTGCTGCTGGCCGGCTTCACGACGCTGTTCCTCCTCGGCTATATCCTCGCCGACGCCCGCATCCGCACGCGTTCGCTCTGGCTGCCGATTGGGCTACATGCAGGCTGGATTTTTGCCAGCGCCGCGTTTAACAAGATCGCCCGCCGTGAATTCAACGCCCTGCCCTGGCTCGGAGAGAACCTGCTTATCGGCATCGCACCGCTCTGCATCGCGCTCGTCAGCTGGCTGATGCTGCGCGCCTGGCTCTATCATGTTCAAACTCCCGAAACTTGAGCCGCTGCGCGCCTTCGCGTCGCTCTTCTACCCGTCTCTTTGCTCGATTTGCTCCACCGCGGTAGACGCTTCGCAATACGTGTGCGAACCCTGCAGCCGCAAGGCGCCGCGGATCAAAGCTCCGTTCTGCGCGAAGTGCTCCGAGCCGTTCCAAGGTGCGATCACCGACAGCTTTTCGTGCGCAAATTGCTCGCATCGCGTACTGCACTTCGACTCCGCCGTCGCGAGCTACCGCAGCCGCGGCATCGTGCGGAAGCTGGTGCACGAGTTCAAATACGGTAAGCAACTCCACCTCCGCCATCCGGTAGCCGATTGGCTGGTCGAAACCCTGGACGACCCGCGGCTGCATGGCCGGCGGTTCGACCTCGTCGTGCCAGTGCCGCTGCATCCTGCTCGAAAACGCGAGCGCGGTTTCAACCAGGCCGAGCTCCTCGCCGAGTTGTTGAGCGGCCGCACCGGTCTGCCGATGCGCGATGCGCTCCAGCGCATCCGTTATACGACGACACAGACAGCATTCGACCGGAGCGAACGTATGGAGAATTTGCGCGGCGCCTTTCGTTTACGGAAAAACGTCGACGTGCGAGGGTTGCGGGTGCTGCTCATCGACGACGTCCTCACCACCGGCTCCACGCTCAGCGAATGCGCTCGCGGCCTCAAGGCCGGAGGTGCACTTTCGGTGCATGCCGCCACCGCGGCGCGGGCATAAGGGCATGGCCATCTTCAAAAGACCAGCGCTCCGCACCGACAGCGGCCGGAAACGCGAGATGCCGCAGGGCTTGTGGCAGAAGTGTCCTGGCTGCGGCGCCGTCGTGCACGAGATCGAGCTCGGCCAGAACCAGCGGGTCTGCCCGCGCTGCGATTACCACTTCCCGCAGACAGCCAAGGAGCGCCTCGCCGATCTGCTCGACGCCGACAGCTTCGTCGAGCACGACGCGGACCTTCGCTCGATCGACACGTTACGCTTTGAGGGTGTCGCCACCTACAAGGACCGGCTGGACAAATATCAGAGCAGCACCGGGTTGACCGACGTCGTTCTGAGTGGCGAAGGGATGATCGAAGGCTACCGGGTCGGAGTTGCCGTGATGGACTTCAGCTTTCTCGGCGGAAGCCTCGGCTCGGTCGCGGGCGAGCGCATCACGCGCATCATCGAGTGGTCGACTGCTAATCGATGCGCAGTGATCATCATCTCGGCTTCAGGCGGCGCACGCATGTATGAAGGAATGCTGAGCCTCATGCAGATGGCCAAAACGAGCGGAGCCCTCGCACGGCACGGCTGCGAGAAATTGCCGTTCATCTCAGTGCTCACAAATCCGACGCTCGCAGGCGTAATGGCCAGCTACGCGTCGCTCGGCGACATCATCATCGCGGAGCCGCGGAGCATGGTTGGTTTCGCCGGTCAGCGCGTCATCAGAGAGACGACGCACCAGGAACTGCCGGAAGGCTTCCAAACCGCCGAGTTCCTCGAGGAACACGGGCTCATCGATCTCGTTGTGCATCGGAAGAAGATGCGCGCGCAAATCGCGCAACTGCTCGGCTACTTCGCGCCCGCGGCTGCGTAGCGGTGCTTGTGTCAAGCACCGGGGCCGAACGACGGGTCAGCCAACGCCGCAGGCGGCGCTTGACACAAGCACCTCTACATTGCGCCTTGTGAACGCCCGGCAGCCGCCAGCTCCGACCTATAAGGAAGCGCTCGCATGGCTGTTCGACACGCAACTCTTCGGCATCAAGCTTGGCCTGGAGAGCATCCAGCGATTGCTAGCCACGCTCGAGCTGCCTGGTGAAGAGCAGCGCATCATCCACGTTGCGGGCACGAACGGTAAAGGCTCCGTCTGCGCGATGGTTGACGCGATCTGCCGCGCGCAGGGTTACCGCACCGGACTCTTCACCTCCCCTCACCTGATCACCTACCGCGAGCGCATCCGCGCCGACGGCGCGATGATCGGCGCGGATGAAGTTGCCGAAGGTGTTGAGCTGATCCGTCGTCTCGTGCACGAGTGGGATCCGCATCCGACGTTCTTCGAAATCACAACGGCGCTGGCGTTGTGGCATTTTAAGCGCACCGCGTGCGACATCATCGTGCTCGAGACAGGCATGGGCGGGCGGCTGGATGCGACAAACGCTGTCGATCCCGTGGTGTCGGTGATTACGCCGATCGGCTACGACCATCAGAAGTGGCTCGGCGAGACGCTGTCGGAAATTGCTGCGGAGAAGGCCGGCATCATCAAGCCGGACGTGCCGGTGGTGGCGGCGACGCAACTCGCCGAAGCCGAATCTATCATCCTCAAGCGCGCAGCAGAATCTGCCGCACCGCTGGAGTTCGTTGCCGAGCGCTACGATGCGAGTCGCGTCGCGCTCGCGGGCGAACACCAGCAGCAGAATGCCGCGCTTGCGATTGCCGCATTGCGCGTAGGCCGCATCCGAGTCGATGACGACGCGATCCGATACGGCTTGGCAACCGTCAGCTGGCCGGCGCGGTTCCAGCGCTGCAGCGATCAAGTAGTCATCGATGGCGCTCACAACGCTGCCGGTGCTCGAGCACTCGCTGACACCTGGCGGAGCGTTTTCGGCGATGAACGCGCGACCATCATCCTCGCAGTCCTGCAAGACAAAGATGCTGCTGCATTCGTGGCCGCGCTGGCGCCGATCGCGCGGCGCTTCATTCTCCCGAAGATCAGAGCTGAACGCGCTCTGGCTCCCGCGGAACTGGCCTCAGTCGTCCGCGACATAGCTCCGGCAATGCCTGTATCGATCGCGACTTCCTGCTCGACAGCGATGAACGAAACCGCACCGACAGAGCAAATCCTGATTACGGGCTCATTGCATTTTGCGGGTGAGGCGCTCGCCACGATCCAAGGAGTCCCTGCGGCGTACGAAGAGTGTTTCCAATAATGCGCCGTGGCTTTGATGCGCGACGCATAGGCATTTTGGAGCTTTACGCGGCCATCCGCAGACCTCCTGCATTGTTCTTTCGGTTAAAAATTCTTTTCAACCTAGCGGCTCAACAAGCGCTCGCCTAGTAAGCCGATTCATGGCAACTCTGCGTCTCTACGACGGCAGGCAGAGATCGCGCTCAACCCGAACAGTTCCGGCGAGAAAGACGCGACCGGTCGAGCGCGCTGCAGGAGGCTCTCGCGAGCGACCCATTGAACGATCCGGACACGACTCAGACCCGTCCGGCTCCGCGCCAGATGCTCGCTGACGCGGCGCGATAGACGATCGCGCGGATGCGGCTTTCCGGATCAGTGGGATAATTCGGTAGCACGATCACAGCGGCGCCGTCCGGCACGTCGTATTCGAACGCCTCGACCGTCAGTGGCTCTGACGCGTTTTGCTCGCAGGCAGCAGCGACGACCGCGTCCGGGTTCAGCGGCAACTTTCTCCTCCGCGAAGCCGGCCCGGCTTGCTCCAGAACCGTCTGCAACGTCGTCTCCGCCGTGATAAAGCGGAAGTCGGCAGGCAACTCTCTTGGGATGTCGCTCGCCATATACGCTTCGAACAACTCTTTCTGCTCCTTCCGAAGCAACCATACGCGCAACAAAACCGCGTACGCTGCGACGCCCACAAGTAACAACGCAATCGTGCCCAAGGCCCATCTGGCGCCGGCAGATGGGAGCAGTCGATGCTCGTACGAGGGGTTCATCGTGATGACTTCCCAGTCCCAGACTTTGCCGCGATCGAAGTAGACGGTGAATCCTGCGTAGCCGGCGGTCTTTCTCGTCCGCGCGGCTGCCGGCGCGATGTAGCGGACCTTGCCGCCGAGCCGCACGTCCACCCATTGATGTCCTGGAGGCTCGCCGAACGTCGCCAGAACTTCGTCGGCCGTCATCCCGCGATGCAGCTTACCTCGCACCTCCTCCTCGGTCGGAAAGGATGCGCGCATCCCACCGGAGCAGCCGACGAGGATCGCGGCCGCTGCGAGAAGCGTCAGCTGCGTCGCACGGAACAAGCTTGTCGCCACCGAATTCCGGGCCTCCCTTAGCTGCTACACGGTTTCGCTCTCGATGCGCGGGAAGACCGGCGAAGGTTTACCCAGGCGATGCTCGGTTGGTATTCCGCCCCAGACCGCGCCAGCGAGTTTTGCTTCGCCCGTCCAATTCAGTTGCGCCAGGATCTCCTTTGAGGCTTTCGGCAAGACCGGGGCGATAAGGATGCCGATGATCCTTAGCGACTCCGCCAACGCGTACAGCACGTGATCGAGAGTGTCGGCGCGTTCCGGATCTTTCGCCAGCTTCCACGGCGCGGTCATCTCGATGTAGGTATTGCAGGCGGTGCCGAAATCTACTACCGCCCCGAGTGCGGCATGGACCTGCGCTTCATCCATCTGCTGGGCATAGAGAGCAACGGCATCGTTCGCCTGCCCGCGCAGCGGCGAGTCGCTTCCGGCCGGGCGCACCACGCCGTCACGGTAACGCTGCGCCATGTTGAGCGTGCGGTTCAGGAGGTTGCCTAACGAATTAGCAAGATCGCCATTGTAGCGGCCGATGAGCCGTTCTTCGGAGAAATCCGCATCACGGCCAGTGGTGATGTCGCTCATGAGATAGTAGCGCACGGCCTCGTTGCCATACCTGGCGGCGAGCACATCGGGATCGATGACATTGCCTAACGACTTGCTCATCTTGGCTCCGGCCATGTTCCACCAGCCGTGCACCAGCAGCCTGGGCATATGGCCATCGCTGAAGCCAATCGCGCGGAGCATGATCATCCAGTAGATCCCGTGCGCCGGGATGAGGATGTCTTTGCCGATGACGATCACGGCCGGCCAGTAGGCGCGGAAGGTCGAGGGTTGAGATTCGAGGGTTGAGAAACGCGGATCGTACGGGCCTGGCGCGAAGGTGATGTAGTTGAGCAGCGCGTCGAACCAGACGTACGTGACGTAATTGCCGTCGAACGGCAGTTCGATGCCCCACGAAAGCCGTGATTTTGGTCGGGAGATGCAAAGATCACCGGCAATCTTCTCGACAGCGTTGCGGAGTTCGATGCGACGGAAGTCGGGGGCAATCAGGTCCGCGCGGCTGTCGATCAATGCGAGCAGCCAATCTTTGTGCTGTGCGAGTCGAAAGTAGTAATTCTCCTCCTCCCGATACTCAATTTCGCCCCATTCGGATCCGAACTCGCCGTCAGGGCCGCGGTCCTTGTCGGTCAGAAATTGCTCCTGCCGCACGCTGTAGTAACCGCCCTCGGTTGCTTTGTAGAGTTGCCCGGCGTCGAACAGCCGCTGTAGCAGCTGTTGCACGCCTTGCTTGTGGCGCGGCTCGGTCGTCGCGGCCCAGCCGTCGTAGCGAACGTCGAGTTTGTCCCAAAGCGCGACGAATTTCTCGGTTATATCAGCGACAAACTGCTCGGGCGCGACGCCCTGCTTCTCGGCCGATTGCTGCACCTTCTGGCCATGCTGATCGACTCCGGTGAGATAAAAAACCTCTTCGCCGCAGAGTCGGTGATAACGCGCCAGAACATCGGCCAGAATCTTTTCGTAACCGTGGCCGATATGCGGTGCCGAGTTGGTGTAATCGATCGCAGTACAGATATAGAAACGGTCGGCCATGTGGTTGCAGAGGTTCCGGTAGCGGCAACGCTCGCGCAACCA
>DATHXZ010000222.1:0-6092 GCA_035459405.1 Chthoniobacterales bacterium | reverse complement strand
CCCAGCGCAGCTCCAGCCCTTTGCCGGTTGCCTGCCGCTCGAGCAGCGCAATCGACCCGCGCACGACATGCTCGAGATCGAGAGGGAGAATTTCGAGGTCCAGTTTGCCTGCCTCTATCTTCGAGAAATCGAGGATGTCGTTGAGGATCGAGAGGAGCGCTTCGCCGCTCGTTCGGATCGTCTCGGCAAAATCGCGCTGCTCGTCATCGAGCTGCGTGTCGAGAAGGAGATTGGTCATGCCGATGACGCCATTCATCGGGGTCCGGATCTCGTGGCTCATGTTGGCCAGGAAGTGGCTCTTTGCCTGGTTCGCTGCCTCCGCGGTCTCCTTTGCTCCCTGCAACTCCAAGGCGGTGCGCAGGTGGCGCGTCGCCTCCGTCTGGAGAGCGCCGTTGATCTTCTGTAACTCGGCCGTGCGGACGAGCACGCGCGTCTCGAGGTCCGCCATCTTTCTGAGCGATTCCTGCTGCAGATGCCACTTCTCCGTCAGGGCGTGCGCCAACTGGAATGCTTCCACGGTATCGAACGGTTTCTTCAGGATGACGAGCCCGTCGCTGTTGCCGATCTTCTCAAACATCTCGCCCCACGAGTAGTCGGAGTAGGCGGTGCAGAGCACGATCTGGATGGAGGGATCGATCGCCCAGATCTTTTGCGTGGTCTCCACGCCATCGAGGCCGGGCGGCATCCTCACGTCGACAAATGCCATGGCAAAAGGCTGACCCGCGTCGATCGCGCTTTGGACCATCGCCACGCCTTCGAGACCTTGATACGCCGATTGAACTTCGAACTGCGTTTGCACAATTGGATTCGTCGCGCTGCCGAAGATCGCCTCCTCCGCCTCGTCGAGCGCCGCGGCCTCGACCGTGGCGGGCGCCAGGATTTTACGGAAGTCGTCGTGGATCGAGCGGTTATCGTCGATCACCAGCACGCGTCGGTTTTTCAGTGTGTTCATATTTTGCAGGGAAGTTCCGGCGCACCGAGCGGCAGGCCGAGAGTGAAGACTGCGCCGAGATCTCGTCCACCGCTCTGCGCGATGAGGTACCCGCCCATCTCCTTCGCGGCGAGGGCGCCGCTATGCAGGCCGAAGCCGTGTCCGGATTGGCGGGTGGTAAAGCCGTGATTGAAGATGCGGGTCAGGTTCTCCGGTGGAATGCCGACGCCGTTGTCGATGACGGAGATCTCGACCTGCTCGTCACGTCTGGCGATGCGCACCGTGATCTGTTTGTCCGTGCGATTCGTCTCTTCGCACGCGTGTTTCGCGTTTCGGATCAGGTTCACGAGGAGCTGGAGAACCTTATGCTTCTCCAGTTCCATGCGCGGCACCTCGTCAAAATCGCGCACTACCTCCACGTTATGCCGGCTGAGGGAGCCATCGTTCATGCGCAGGCTGTCTTCGACGAGCGCGCTGATCTCTACCACTTCCTTTACTCCAGAGACCTTGGCGTAGTTTTGCTGCATCGAGACGATGTCTTTGATGTGCTCGATGTTCGCCCGGAGCTGGTCCAACTCGCGCAGGCCGGCCTGCTGATCTGCGAGGAGGTGGTTCGAAAGCGAAGCGATGTAACCGGGGAGCTGCTTGCCGCGTGGGTCAGTGGTCAGGAAGGCGCCGAGATCAGCTGCCTGTTCCCCGAGCAGAGTGGCCACTCGCGCGAGACTGGCAGTCTTCGATTTCTTCAGGTTTTCACTTACCAACGTGGCCGAGACGTTCACGCTGTTGAGGACGTTGCCGACGTTGTGCAGGACGTTCGATGCGATCTCGGCCATGCCTGCCTGGCGCGACACTTCGAGCAGTTCCTTGTGCGCTCTGTGGAGCTCGGCTTCCGCGGCCTTCCGCTCGGTAATGTCCGAAGCGATGCCTGCGAGGCGGAGCACCTGGTTGGCTGCATCGCGAACCTGGAAGGCGCGATTGTTCACCCACCGGATCGTTCCATCGGGCCGTATGACCCGATACTCTAAAACGACCGCAGATTCTTCATTCGCGAGCCCGGCGAACGCAGTTTGCACTCGCACGCGGTCATCGGGATGGATTGCGTCCAGCCATTCACGCGGATCGGCATAGAGGTTCGCCGCACGACGGCCTCGGATGACCTCGTACGCCGGACTGACGTAGTAGACCTTCTCGCTGTCAGGAGACGTCATCCAGAACATGTCCGTGATGTTATCGGCGAGCTGACGGAATCTCTCCTCGCTCTCGCGCAGAGCTTCCTGCGCGAGCTTTCGTTCTACGGCGATGGCGATCTGCCCGGAAACGAACTGCAGGATTTCGAGGTCTCGGGGAGTGAAACGGGTTTCCTCGCTGTAGCTTTGCAGCGCCATCACACCCAGCGTCCGGCCTTCGATGTTCAAGGGCGCTCCGATCCACTCGAGCGGCCGCGTTCCGCTTCGCTGGACCTCGCCGCGCTCGATCAGCGCATCGTAGTCTTCCGCCCGGACATAGACAGCGGCGCCGGTGCGCAGTACGTACTCGGTCATTCCGCGGCCAGCCCGCCGCGGCGGCGGTGACACCATGCCATCGACCTCGTCTACGAAGTACGGGAAACTAACCAGATCGGTCATCGCGTCATACAGCGCGATGTAGAGGTTGCCCGTTGGCATCAGCCGGGTGAGGACGCGATGGATTTCGCGGTAGAACTCATCCAGATCACGTGTCGTGTGGATAGCCTGCGAGATCTCGTAGGTCGCCTGCTGAATGGCTTGTGCTCGCTTGTGTTCTTCGAGGTGGCCTTGCAGTTCTCGCAGGCTTTTGCGCGATTCGAGTTGCGTCACTACCTGCCGACCGAGGGCCTGCAGCGCAGCGGTTTGCTCAGGCGTGAGCGACCGGGGCACCAAGTCCTTCACACAGAGCATTCCGATGGCGTGACCGTCTGGCGAAACGAGCGGCGAGCCAGCGTAGAATCGCACCATCGCGTTGCCGGTGACCTGCGGGTTCGTGGCGAAGCGCTCGTCGTGCAGCGCGTTCTCTACCTGGAAGACCTCGCGCTGCAGAATGCCGTGCGCACAGAACGCGATGTCGCGCGACGTTTCATTTTCGACCACCCCAACCTTGGATTTGAACCACTGCCGTCCTTCGTCGACCAGACTGATCAACGCGATCGGTGTCCCGCAGATGTGGGACGCGAGCAGAGTGATATCGTCGAAAGCTTGCTCGGGCTCGCTATCGAGAATTTCGTAGTCGTGCAGCGCTTGCAGCCGCTCTCCTTCGTTCGGCGCGACTGGAGCTTTCACGGATTTGGGTGCGGGGTGTCTGGTGTTCATGCTGCGCAGGTAAGTTCTGCCGCCGGGATCGGCAGGCCCAAAGTGAACGTCGCGCCGCAGCCTGGTCCAGCGCTGTGCACTTCAAGAAAGCCACCCATCTCTTTCGCTGCCAGCGCGCCGCTGTGCAGACCGAAACCATGGCCGGATTCGCGAGTCGTAAAACCGTGATTGAAGATGCGGGTCAAATTCTCGGCCGGAATTCCGACCCCGTTGTCGATGACCGAGATTCCAATGTGCTTGTCGTGCCGTGCGATCCGGACGGTGATTCGCTTGTCCGGTTCGTTCGTTTCGTCACAGGCGTACTTCGCGTTCCGAATGAGGTTCACCAGGATTTGCAGGATCTTGTGCTTCTCGACCTCCATCATGGGGACGTCTTCGTACTCCCGCTTCAGTTCGACGCCGTGGCGGCTGAGCGCCCCGAGGTTCATGCGCAGGCTGTCCTCCACCAGCGCGCTAATCTCTACCACTTCCGTTAGTCCAGAGACCTTGGCGTAGTTCTGCTGCATCGACACGATCTCCTTGATGTGATCGATGTTGCCTTGGAGCTGCTCCATTTCGCTGAGAGCCGCCTGCTGACCGGCCATCAGGTGATCCGAGAGCGAGGCGACGTAAGCCGGCAGCTGCTTGCCGCGCGGATCGTCAGCGAAAAACGTGGGAAGGTCGGCCTCGTGTTGCTGCATGAGCGCAGCGACTTTCCCGAGGCTGGCGGTCTTCGACTTCTTCAGGTTGTCGCTCACCACGCTGGCCGAAACGTTGACGCTGTTGAGCACGTTACCAACGTTGTGCAGCACGTTCGAAGCGATCTCCGCCATGCCGCCGCGGCGTAACGCTTCCACTAGCTGCCGGTGGATCGCCTCCAGCTCGCGCGTGCGCTCCTCGACGCGTTCTTCGAGCCTGTCGCGCGCCTCCAGCAACGCACCGTCACGGCTCCGAATCTGGTCCAGCATCTTGTTAAACGCGTCGGTCAGGGCTCCGATCTCATCATTGCCAGTGACTACCGCGTGCACGGAGTAGTCCCCTTTCTCACCTACACCCCGGACGAACTGTGCCAGGCGGAGGATCGGGTCCGTGATCAGCGGTTGAAGACGCTTTGCAAGGACGAGAGCCACGAGCAGTGCAACCCCGAGCACCAGGAGCCACGTCTTCGCATACAGCTTCAGCAGCGCCATTTGCGCTCGTGCGAAGTCGGCGCGGAGAAACAAAGTGCCGACTTGCATCCCATCCAGCATGACCGCGGAAGCGAACAATAGATCCTCCTTTGCGTCGCGACGGCCTTGCGAAACTAAACCTTCGCCCGCCGCGTCGTGTTCGTGATCGCGGTCGAAGGCGACCGCATGCTCGCCATTTGCCAGCAGCAGACAGGCGCCTTCGACATCGTCGCGGGTTTCCAGGGCCGAGAGGATTTGCACGGCCGCATCGCGATCACTGAAGGCGGCGGCGGCGGCAGAATTGTGCGCAGCGATCTGCGCCAGGCTGCTCATCTCGTCGATGCGCTGCGACCGCGCTGTAGCCGACTGGAAGATGAACAGCGCGACGTCCGTAAGGATGAGGACGCTGACACACGTCGCCATGATCACGAGCGTGAGCTTCGGTCCGATGGGAAGATTGCGAAGGGCTTGCATTGGCATCTTCATTTGGTGCTGCGAGCCAGGAGCAGGAACTGAGACTCGATCTTCAGACGCGCGCGGCTCGCCGCCTCCTGTTTGACTTCAAAACGAATCTTTCCGTGCTCGAGCGCCAGCCCGACTGTCCCGCCGTTTTCAACGAAGCGATCGATCTCGCTGATTGTCAGGACACTGCTGTCGCCGATGGTCTGAAAGATCGCCGGCAACCGATCGCGCTCGGGCCGACTGACGAAAACAATGTGGCAGTTTGCAGCTTCGGCGAGGCCGACGCGACGCACGACGATCCGCCGCTGCCGCACAGTCGCGCCTTGCACGGCATCCTGCAGGATGGAGCCGAATGGATTATCGCCCAGGATTCCGATCACCAGAGGGGCGTCAGAATCAGCGAAGGCCGATGCCGGCCAGGAGACGAATCGCGCGGCATTGAGCACGCAGACCGCCTTGACCTGGTACTCGAGGGACGGATCCGCCGATGCGAGCTGCGCGGAGAGCGCCAGCGCCGCGATGAGCGAAGTGAATACTCGCTTCATACGGCCTGAAACCGATGCGTCACCTTGAGACGGAATGTGCGCCCATCTTGCGGAATGCTCTCCTGCAGATGCTCGGGGCCGCCGGGGTTTGTCTCCGGTGTATCGAATTCCTTGAAATACAGCCGCTCATTGCCGTCGCTTTCGAAAAGGGTGCCCGTCAGCAGCATCGACAGGCCGCTCTTGAACGTATGGCCAAAGCTCAGGCGCCCCTTGTACGACTCGTGGCTGCCAACTTCCCCCGACGCCTCCAGGCCGTCGACGTCCTGCGCCTTGCGCGTGACGACGTTGATGACCGCGAAGAATGCATTATTGCCGTAGAGTGACGAACCGGGACCGCGGATAACTTCCACCCGCTCGATCATGTCGACATCGACAGGAAAATCGCTCACGGCGGCTACGGCATTGTAGACCGGGTCGTTCACGCGGTGGCCATCCACCAGCAGCAGGATGCGTCCGCCGAAATCACCCGGGCGGTTGAAGCCACGCACCCCTACGTAGGCATAGTTCCGGTCATACGTGACGTAGAAATCGCGCACGTTGCGCAGGATATCGGCCAGGGTGCGATGGCCGTAGGCCTGAATCTCCTCGCGCGGAACCACACTGACGGCTGACGGCGCTTCGGTGATCTTTTGCTCGTGCTTGGACGCGCCGTAAACCGTCGGGATCTTGATCTGCATGATCT
>DATHXZ010000221.1:0-2224 GCA_035459405.1 Chthoniobacterales bacterium | reverse complement strand
CATCGCTTCACCGAACCCCGGCAGCTCCACGCGCATGATCGCACGGATCGCCTCCGGCGTGACGTCCCGCGCCGCGATCCCGGTGCCGCCGGTCGTCAGGATCAATCCACAGCCTTGTGCCGAAAACGCGCGGACCGTTTCCTGGATGCGTGCGATCTCGTCCGGGATCAGCGCTTCGGCGTGAACATGCCAGCCGGCGTTCTCCGAGGCCTCTTTGAGCACCGGGCCGCCGAGGTCCTTGTACTCGCCGGCTGAAGCGCGGTCGGAAATCGTGATGATGCCGACGCTGATCTGCATCAGTTCGTCTGCACCTCGCGCTTTGTTTTCGAAAGCAGCCGCATGTCACTGATCTGCATCTCTTTGTCGACCGCTTTGCACATGTCGTAAATTGTGAGCAGCGCGACCGACACACCGGTGAGCGCTTCCATCTCCACGCCGGTCTGCGCGGCCGTCCGCGCGGTGCATCGCACTTCAACAGCGTTGTCCACGGCAGCGATGTCGATGTCGACGTGGCTCAGGTTCAACCCGTGACACAGCGGAATCAGCTGCGGCGTTTGCTTCGCCGCCTGCACGCCGGCGATGCGTGCGGTCGCAAAGACATTCCCTTTCGCGATGCGGTTCGCTGAGATGAGGCCGATCGTCTCTGGTTTGAGGATAATGCGGCCCGCCGCGACTGCCTCGCGCGCCACCACCGGTTTGGCCGAGACGTCGACCATCCGAGCGGAGCCGTCTTCCGCGATGTGCGAAAGCCCGCTCATTCGTCAGCCGCCGATCGCGACCATCTTGCGACCTGGAAGATAGTTGGCGCGGAAGTCGTGCTGCTCCGGTTTCCGGTCCACGACGTTGAGGAAGAACCGCTCGAGCTCGGCGTCAGACGCGCCGGCGCGCATCTCCTTCATGATGTCGAACTCGAGGTAGCTGCCGAGGCACGGGCGCAGCTTCCCATCGCACGTGAGGCGCAATTTGTTGCAGCTCTCGCAAAAGTGCAGGTTCGTCATCGCGCCGATGAAGCCGATGCGCTGATCGCGGCCCGGTAGCTGGTAGTAGCTGGCCGGCCCGTTGGTGCGGAACTGCGGCTCGGGAATGAGCGCGCCGTATTTAGATTCGAGCAGGCGCCGCGCTGTCATGATCGGCAGGAAATTATCTTCGCTCAGCACCTCGCTCGTGCTCACCGGCATCAGCTCGATGAAGCGAAGCAGCAGATTGCGTTCGGCGGCGTATTCCACCAAGCGCGCGAGCTGCTCCTCGTTGCGCCCGCGCATCAGCACGCAATTTATCTTGATCAACTCGAACCCGGCGGCGATTGCGCTTTCCACGCCGGCGAGAGCGTCAGGCAGCAGGTCACGGCCGGTGGTCGCGCGGTAGTCATCGCGGTCGAGCGTGTCGAGCGAGACATTTACCGTGCGCACGCCTGCATTGCGCAACGCAAACGCCATCGGCACGCCGGGTGAGACTTCGCGCGTGAGCAATGTTCCATTGGTCGAAAGCCCGACATCATCGATGCCGGGGATCGCGGCGAGCTCGACTATGAACGGCACCACATCGCGGCGGGTCAAAGGTTCGCCACCAGTGACGCGCACTTTGCGCACACCGAGACGCGCAGCGATTCGCACCAGGCGCAGCGTTTCTTCGAAGCTCAGGATGCCCTCGCGCGGCAGCCATTCCTGCAGCTCGCGCGGCATGCAATACGTGCAGCGCTCGTTGCAGCGGTCGGTGATCGACACCCGCAGGTAGGAGATGCGATGGCCGTAGCGGTCCTCCATTGGGCCGAATGTTACGGGCGCGCCCCGAGCGAGGCAAGGCACGTGAGTTGGCGCGCCCCGAGCGAGGTCGCGCGCGAAGTCGTTCATCTGCGGAGTAGCCGTGGATCGAACTCGAACTCGATCGGCTGTCCGATTTTGACGCGGCGGAAGCCGGGGTGGTCGGGGTTCAACAGGAAGTTTGTATCGGCTGGACTGAGCGCGCTCGGCAAAGCGAGCACTGCGGAACGTCCTTCTCTGACCCAGGCATCGCCGATCTGCATCGCCGAGGAGGGCGGCGGCGATGCGCGCCAATCAGCGGGCAGTCCGCGGATCGGAAACGTTTCAGTTAGTTCGTCGGGCCACGTCAGGTGAAATGCTTTGTATCTTTCGCTTACCCCTGCTGCGAGTGCATGGACGAGGATCTCGAGCGCGGCAGTCGATTGGTGCTCGCTCGCATACACCACGCGCACGCCCGGTGAACT
>DATHXZ010000220.1:0-5520 GCA_035459405.1 Chthoniobacterales bacterium | reverse complement strand
CACGCGCGACGGCCGTGAAGCGATGGAAGCACTCCGCGCCCAGACCTCGCCTGCGCTCGCCGTGATCGATTGGATGATGCCGGGCATGGACGGCCTCGAAATCTGCCGCCGTGTTCGCGAAGCGAACATGTTCGTCTACATCATCCTGCTCACCGCCCGCGGAGGCACCGACCGCGTCGTGGAAGGCCTACAGGCCGGCGCCGACGATTACCTCACGAAACCGTTCGCGAAGGAAGAACTCCGCGCCCGCTTACAGGTCGGCGCGCGCATCATCGGCCTGCACCAGAACCTGGCCGCACGAGTAGAAGAACTCGAAGTCGCCTCACTCGAAATTAATCGGCTCCGGCTCAGCATCCCGTTGTAGCGCGTGCGCAGGAGCGTAAAAGCGCCCACGCTGCCGCGTCGAGGTGCGAACCGCCACCGCCCCGAGAAAGTATTGTCCGTTTCATCGGTACAGCTGAGAGGATTATTTCGAAACCAGAAAACCAGAAAGGGGATTGCGGACAGAACGTCATCTGAGGTTATGGGTTTCAAATAACTCCTCTTCGGGTGTCTGGGTTCCTGGCTTCCAAATTCGAAACTCTTTTTCCTACTTTCCTGATTTGTACTGCGCCTTTGATCTGTTACTCGCGCCAGCTCAACTGCCACTGATCACATGTCACAGGCCGCTTCCGTTAGCTTACGTCCCGTCGAGCCGGGCGATTTGCCGTTGTTCTTCGAGCACCAGCGAGATCCAATCGCGGTGGCGATGGTCGCCTACGACTCGCGGGATCGCGCCGCGTTCGACCAGCATTGGGCGAAGATCCTCGCTGACGAGACGGGCCTGATCAGGACGATCGTTGCCACGTTCGATGACTTACCGGAATCCCAGGAGCACGTCGCAGGAAACATCGTGAGCTGGAACTCGCACGGGCAGCGCGAGATTGGCTACTGGATCGACCGCGCGTATTGGGGCCGCGGCGTAGCAACCGCTGCGCTCTCCGGTTTCCTCCGCCTGGAACAGACGCGGCCGCTTCACGCCGGCGTCGCGAAGCACAACGCCGCCTCGATCCGCGTCCTGCAAAATTGCGGCTTCACGTTTCTCGCCTCCGCCGCCGGGGCATCAGAAGACGCCGACGATTCGCACGTTCTTCTGGTGCTCACGGACAGGGATTGGATTTGGAAGCCACGAAGCCAGAAAGAGGGTTTGAATCAGGAACACGGTGGGTGGGCGCCTGCCGGGTAGATGGTTAAACCGCCGCAGGTAGGCGGAGAGTGAACGGGCGCGAGCGAGTCAAAATAAAGGCAGGAAAGAAGACGGGTCTGATCTGCTTCCTGGATTTCTGGCTTCCAAATTCAGAGCCTCTTTTCCTGCGTTCCTGACTTCCTGATTCAAGCTGTCCGACCCGGTTCCTTTCTTCTCGGAATCTCCTGAAAGCGGGATCGGCCTGCGCAGAGCCCTCGACCCGCAGCTCTCCGGCGATGTGCAGAAGCTCATCGTCGGCAGGGCATGTAGCCTGGCCGCGATCGGCCCGCTCATCGGGCCTGGCGCTCGCCCTCATCGGGGCCCGCCTGCTGAAGAGCTTCCTCTACGGCGTCAGCGCCACTGACCCGATCACCTTCACCGGCATCGTCGTGATGCTCCTCACGATCGCCTTCCTCGCCTGCTGGATCCCTGCCCGCCGCGCCAGCCGCGTCGACCCGATGATCGCGCTTAGGGCGAAGTCATTGGTTCCGCGCCGGGTGAGGATACCGGCTCGGGTGAGCCGAATTCCTTCTGGTCTTCTGGCTCTCAGATTCCGCTGTGAATGGAGCCCGCGGCGCGTGCGACGCTTCCGGGTGGGAGCGAATCAATCGGTTTCCAGCGTGCACGCGCGATCTCGCCGTAGAGCCACGTAAACTGCGATGTGATCGCGGCCAAACGCGTTATATTCAGAGTCGAACCAAAGATGAAACCGCTTTACACCACCCGCACGAAACACAAAGATGATGTGCATCAGCCGCGTTCGATGATGTTGCAGTTGCGCTACGCTCGCTTTCGACGCTGATGGAAAGCCATACGTTAATCAGTCGGGACGTTGTCCCGCTGCATTTGGCACGTCAATTCTTCAGCACCCTTGTCAGACGCCCTGCAGTTGAACTCGCAACTGCGGTGGACTGGGTTCAAGCAGCTACGATTACGTTGTCTTTGGCAGATTGCGTCCGGAGCCTCTCTGCGTATGCGGAGGAGCAGGGAGCACCAATCGAAAATTCGCAGCCATTGCTCGAATCTTTGTTTTCTCTGGAGGGCCTGCGTGTGTCGCTTGGGTGGTCCGGCGCAGAGCTTGTCGCGTTTCTCATCGATGACGCCAGAACCGAAGATACGTTTTCGCCGACCGTTGACGTCAACGAGATTAGAGACACTCTAATTCGCTTCTTCAACAATACCGACAAGCTGGAGCAAACGCTAAAAGCGCAGCGGATTTATGACGGAGCGCTACCGAGCTTTGAATCGTGTTCTTCGTTGGTGGACTTCCGACCAGTGTTCGATACGCGCAGAGAGCGTATTACCGGTGGCATCATATCGGCGTCGCTCTTTCTACAGCTTCGATCCCCGCAGCCGGGCGCAAGTGTCGAGCAGCGCTCATTTCAACTGGACGTCTCAGACATCCGACGGCTTTCAGACGAACTGCAGCAGCTCAAAAGCAAAATTCTGGCGCTACGCGCGATCGTAGAGGAGAGAGACGTGCCTCTCTTGAATCCAGCTAAGTCACTGAGCGAAGATGGTCAAAACTAACACGCTCAGTTCTCACGGATCGAAGATCGTTGTTGTTCTGTCCTACTTGCACGATAGGACGAGTTTTACGGCGGATAGGCTGTTCAAAGAACTAACCGTTCCGGTTTCCGTCCACGGAAAAATCAGCGTCATTCTGTCTGGATCGAGCGACACACGAATTGTTCGTCGACATACAGGAGATCGACACAGGTTGCTAGCAGACTACACGGCACACGTTCTCTCGCCGACAGGTCGAAGTGCCTCGCTACTATCTAAGAGCTGGGGCAGCGGTGAGATAGGAACCGGTCGCAATACTCGTTGGAGACTCACAGATGCGGACCCGTGGCGTGGAATTTACGAGCTGAAACCGAATGAAGCGATTGTGCCGCTCGAGTTTGGCGCTTATTTGGCCGATTTTAGTGCGGGTGTCGGTAACTATGAAATAGTAGCGCTGGAAGCTGATGCCGCCGCCAGCGCAGTTAATAGCTATTGGCGAAGTGCGCTTTCAGATATCCCTGCTGATCCGAACGAACAAGAGGTTCAACTTCGGGCGCTTCTATCTTCATTAGATACGGTTTACAATCCGAAAGTTTTAAGTTTGTGGCTAAAAGGGATCGCAGAGGGTCGCGTTGTCTTACCTGCTGGGGTGCTGCCTGACTCGCTCGCTGTTGCTATAGTTCGCCGGCTGTTGACACTGTCATTCTCGACTGCTGTTAACGCAATCGAACCGATGATCCGTTCATCGGATACCCTTCCGTTCCGCAAGGGATATTTTCAGATTTCGCTTACGGGGGCGATACTCGCGCGACTGGCGCAAGGGAACAGTTTAAACAACCTACGCGTTGCTTGGTTGAACAGTGAAATCGATCGGCTGAAAGCGAGCGTTCCGTCAGACGATTCTACCTCCAACTCGCTTCTTGCTGCGCTACTCGCCATCCGAATACTTGTTGAAGAGGATACTGAGGAAAGAGCACACAAACTCGATTCGGAACTGCAATCCATTCTCGAGCGACTATCGACAGAAAAAGACCGCCGATTTTTTTTGCAGTTTCTCGCTGACAGTCTGAGTCGTGTGATTACGAGTGCGACATCATTGGTGAAACACCTTCAACAAGTTTTGGTGTTTTTTAAGTACGCGCGAGATAGCAAAGCTGTGTTATGGCCGCGGCGCGGAGTTCTTGGGCTCCTGCAGGAGCTCTTCTTTCCTTCTGCTGTAAAGTTTCTAAGCTCGTAAGGTGGTTTCCTACTGGGACGGATGCGCATACCCGGTGCAGGTGTATGCGGGAGATATACTATTCATCGCTGGCTGTCGGTTTCCAGTGGATCGCTCTCAACAACTCGCCTTCGAACACGTTGCAGTCGCTGCGGAAAATCGCACACTAGGGGCAGCGGCCGAGTGGCTTGATTTGCCGGTCTACAGCATGCCCGAATCGCGCTACTATGCGGCCCAGGGTATGCTTACCGGCATCACCGTTGCGACTGGCCAATATTGGCAGCACGAGAAGTTTGCCAAGCTGATTGGCGTAACAATCGGATCTAGCGAGACAATCTGGAACCTCGCGTGCCGCGAGCCCAGCATTGATGCGGAGATGGGCGAATATCTCGCTATGGAGTTAGCGCAGTGCGACGGTAGCTTCGACTGCGAATACCAGAGTGTATTCGAGGTTGAGCCGGCACTATCCGGCCGGTTGGGTACAAACTGTCTCGGTTTTACATGTTCTGTGATGGAGCACTTCGGCTTCAACATAGTAGCACGGGCGTATCCCGAATATTCGAATCCATACCGTTCGTCTGGCACCAAAAACCGTGATTTCCCGTCGCCGGGCCACGTAGCACGAGCGCTTTACGCAAACGTGCAACGTCCATATACGCCAGCTGATCGACAGGAAGCAGATTACTACGCTCGCGCCGATATCACGCTCGAGGCAGTTGCTCATCCCAAGCGCGGCTGTTTGCCAACGTTTTTCTGACGAGCGGTTCCGATGTTCCATCGCACCTAGCGTCACCAGTGTATCTGCAGGCTTTCTGACGACCTCCATAGCCGCCGATCTTCGATACGCGTGGCACGGCACTACACTTGGAATTCGAGGAGACCTTGGTTCATTCAGGTTACGGTAATTGTCTGCCTGACTGCGCCGACATCGGCTCGAGCCCGCATTGATCGCATCGAAGTCACGTCCGCAATCCGAAGGCTCTAGATGCGACCGTTGGTAGATGCCGGTCGTCGACGTGGACGAAGCGCCGCGTGACCTGCTTCGGCCGAAGGAGCCGGCGGGGCAAGCGGGGCGGTGTTGCTCGACGTGGCGAATCGCGGTGGAAAAGGCATCCTCGCCATCATGCAAGGCGGAAGGGGTAGACCGACCGGGTGACGGAGGAGGAGTTTGGCGATCGCTTTCTCTTTCGGCGCAGCTGACAACTTGCGCGCGCTTTCCAGCGGAATCTGCTTCACTGATGCGCCCATGCGCCGTCTCTTCCTGTTTTCTCGCGCTTACCGCACGCGCGCAAATGAACCCCGAGTGGACGACGCTGCTGCCGCCGTTCCAAATCGCCGATAACCTTCACTTGTCGGCAGCAAGGAGCTGGCGGCATACCTCGTCACCACACCCGCCGGGAACATCCGCATCAACGCCAGCCTCGAAACGTCGCCGCCGCAGATTCGCGCGAGCGTAGAGGACTGGGGCAGTCGGCGGATACAAAAATCTGGTCAACAGCCAGTCGCACTTCGACCACATGGCCGGCGCAGCCCAAATCCTGCGCGAGACCGGCGCGAAGAACATGGTGATGGA
>DATHXZ010000219.1:0-5547 GCA_035459405.1 Chthoniobacterales bacterium | reverse complement strand
ATCCGGCAACGCGTTCAGGTCGACCCGCACCTGCAGCACGTTGCGGTTCGATCGCGTGCGGGTGAAGAACGTGTGCTCACTTGCGTTGACGAACACGTGCAACACCGCGTCGTCGAACGCCGGGTTGATGGAATGTCCATGCGATTCCCAGCTACGATCCGTCAGGTCGAACTCGATGCTGCCGCGCTTCACCTCGCCGTCGACGCAAATCGCTACACCCTCGAAATCAGGACCCGACTCGCGGTTCCAGGTGCCAAATTGCACAACCTCGATCTCCCTACCGTCCACTGAGCGAAACCGCCTGCCGAAGTCGCCGGCGAACCAGCGCGCCTGCAGCTCGAGCTCGTTCGGATTGCGCGGCGTGGCGAACAGCGCCCGTTCTTTGACGCGGCTGCGCTCGCGAAACTCCCGATAGAGATCCGCGCTGGTGGAGGAGTCCAGCACGGCCGAAACCTGATTACCCGTGCAACGCGGGATCGGGCTCCGCCAACCGCGCGCTGGGCGCCGGAGCGGCGAGCCGTGGACGGAGATACTCGACGATCTCCTCGACCGCACCGCCGCTCGACCGCGGGAAAATGAACAGATATTTCGGTCCTTTGCCGCCGACCGGCAGGATGACGAGATTCTCCGAAAGAAACTTGGGCTCACGCATCGCCGTGCAGTCTTCGAGATCGATCGTCTCCGAGATGCCACGCCCGCGCTTGCGTGCAACGAATGTCAGCTTCCGCGGCTCTTCGTTGGTCGCGACGAGCGCGCCGAAGAGGTTCGCCGGGATCCGCCGCCCGCGAGCGCTGATGCACGGCATCGACCATGCGATCGTTTCGGTGAGCACGTTGTGGCGGCTGAACACGTCCGCAAGGTTCGCCGGAACCGTCACCGGAAGCGCCGCTGGAACGCCGTAATCGGCGGGAGCTTTCAGCTTGCTGGAGATGAGCCAGAGCTTGGCCTTCATGGCGCGCAGAATCTTTGGCGCGAAGTAAATCGCGAGCGCCAGGAGCGCAGCGAATACGCACAGGGCGATGATCGGGTTGTAGGCGATCAGCGCCAGACCTCCGAAGACGCCCACATCTTCGACGAGACTGAGTCCGATGTTCGAGAACGGCTCCGGTGAGGTATTCGCAACCAGCCGCGTCGAGGCTTTCGACGTGTGCGCGATCAGGCTCGTGCCGCCAGCGAGGAGCATGATGATGACGTCGAGCGTCGGATTCGACTGCCCGAGCACCTGCACGCCTAGCAACGCTCCGCCGATCGGCCGGATCACCGTATGCACGGAGTCCCACGCTGAGTCGATCCAGGGGACTTTGTCGGCGAGAAACTCGATGAAGTAGAGAATGCCCGCGATCGTGATGATCGCGGGATGTGCGAGCACCTGCAGCGATTCGTATTGCGGTGAGAGGGTGATCCAATGCTGGTTCACCGCCAGCCCCGTGGCGAAGACCGTGAGGTAAAGGTTAACGCCCGCGAGTGTCGCGAGCCCTAGTGCAACACCGAGCAGCTCGAGCTGTTCCACGGCGGAAAATATGAGACGCGGCTCCGCGTTGTCACGCGCTTTCATCGGTGCGCAGGTGGGATGCGCGGTAATTGTGGTAGGAACGCCGCGCAGGGGCGTCCAACGCGCGTTCGTAACTCGAGGGAGGTTCGATGATCTTCGACCGTCGCCACGCAGTCGGACATCGCAGCGCGATGTCCCTACCGAGTGTCGCGCTGGAAAGTGCCGCGCGCCTCCGCGATCAGCCGGGCGTATGTTTCCGATGGGCGATCGCCGAAATGATCTTCGACCAGCCGCTCGGTGCCCGCGGCGTAATCGATCGAGAACAACCCGAAGCGCGGCGTGTACGTGCCCCATTCGTAGTTGTCGAAGAGCGACCAGTGGAGGTACCCGATGAGTGGAACACCGCGGTTTCGAATTCGCGTCACCTCGTGCACATGCAGTCGCAGGAACTGGCTGCGCGTCATGCGATCCCGACGTGTGGCGTGGCGTTGCTCCGGCCGACGTCGCAAAGCCATCCCATTCTCGGCGATCAAGACCGGCAGCCCGAGCTCGGACGAGTAATTCTCGCAGAAGAATTGCAGGCCGCGCGGCAGAACGCGCCAGTCCCACCATTTGCTGGTGATCGAGTTCATGATCCACGCGTGGAACGAGCGGTTCTTGAATTCGTGATCCCACCAGACCGGCAGCCGAAATGCGTGCGCTGCAAACGGGTCGTAGTAATCGAGCCCGAGGTAGTCGATCAGCCGCGGGCGTGGCGATGCATAGATCGCATCGAGCAAGGGCGCGATCGCGTCGGCATCGAAGAAACGCCGACCCGCCCAGTTGCTCAGGGTTTTGATGAGCGCGCCGAAGTAGTAGGGGAGATCGCGATGCAGACGAATGCGCGCGTGTTTGAACGCAGCGGTGAACTCGCGCGCCTTCGCGCCGATGTGCTTCGTGATGTCGGCTCTCGCAATGCCTTTCACGCGCGCCGAGATCAGGTCGAGCCACACGCGATCCGACCAATAGAGATCGCTGCAATAGTTGTTGAATGTGACCATCGGCGTGGGCCAGCCGCGCTGCTCGTAGACGTCGTGGATGAGGTTGTAGGCTGACGTGTGGGCGACGAGCAGGTTCGTGTAGGCGCGCAGGAGATTCTTCATCCCGGACGCCGCGCTGCTCGGGAATTGGTTTCCGAGATACGTATTCAGCACGAGCATGTTCGGCTCGTTGATCGTGATGTAGTAGCGAATCGGCGCCAGCCCGTGCGCGTCGACCAGTCGCTGATTCACGAAGGTGACGCATTCGTCGACGTAACGTGTGAAGTGGTGGGATGTGCCGGCATCGAGCCATGCGTCTGGGCCGAGCCACGCCGGGTGCACGAAATGATGCAGCGTGACGACAGGCTCCAGGCCGGCGTCTCGGCACTCCGCAAGCATCCCGACGTAATGATCGAGCGCGGTGTGGTCGAATGGCGGCGGCCTTGACGGCGCTTCTCCCGTGGTCGGTTGCACACGGCTCCACTCGATGCCGAGGCGGAACGCATTCAGCCCGAGATCGCGACAGACCGCAAAATCTTCGCGGAAGCGGGTCCAGAACTCGGCCGCCTTACTGACTGGCGCGACATCGCCACAGCGCTCTGCTGTTGCCCAATTAGTCTGCGGTTCGCCCGGCCCGTTGTAGCCGCCTTCCGACTGGTATGCGGACGTCGCTACGCCCCAGAGGAATTCGCGCTCGTCCATCCGAGCCTCATCCGGCGATCACTTCTCCCGCCGCAACCTGTGCGATTTCTTCCTTCTGCTCGTCCTCGATCTGCAACGGCGGAAGCTCATCCTCGAGCAACGTGTCGACAATGGTGCGCGCGGCATTCGGCTTCCCCAGCTTCGCGGCCCGGTAACGCATGAGCTCGAGGCGATCCGGGTCATCGAGCAGAAGGTCCACCTTGTAGGGAATGGTCGTGAACGCGTCGGCCTTCACGGCCACGCCTTCTTCGAGCAGGTGATCGCTATTGTATTCCTCCTGGCCCGGAATCGGCGAGACGATCAGCATGGGCAAGCCGCAGGCGAGCGCTTCAGAAGTCGTTAGGCCACCCGGCTTGCCGATGAACAAATCCGACATCTTCATTAGCTCGAACATTCGATCGCTGTAGCCGAGAACCTTGAAACGAGGATCGTCGCCGATCGCCTCCGCTACTTGATGCTGCAGTTCTTCGTTCTTCCCGCACAAGACGATCGACTGCACGTCATTGCGGACCCGCTTGAGCTGGCCGACGATGATTTCCGCGGGGCCGACTCCAAGCGCGCCGCCGGAGACGAGCAGCGTCCTGCGTTTCGGATCGAGGCCGTACTTCACGCGGAGCTCCTGCCGGTTCTGCGGGGCGGCAAACACCGGATCGATCGGAATGCCGGAAATCGTGACCCGTTCGGGTGGCAATCCGAGCGCCTCGACGTGCGCTCTCATTTCCGGCAGCGCGACAAAATACCGATGGAAAACACTCGAGAGCCACATGGCGTGAAAGTGGAAGTCGGTCACCACGATCGAGAGATGCGCGTCGAGCTCCTTCTTGCGGATGAGGTGCGAGATGATGCCCGCCGGCATGAAGTGCGTACAGACGGTGATGTCCGGATTGAAGTCGCGGATGAACTTCGCCAGAGGGCCGGTGTTGAGCCGGTCGAGCCGAAGCCGCAGCGCATCCGTCTTCCATGGCTCGTCGCTGTTCTTGTAAAACCACCCGAGCAACGTCGGGGTCGACTTGATCATCACCGTGTAGAGCTTCGAGTAGAAGTCGCGGAACAGCTTGTTCGTGTAGCGCAGCGCGTCCTTGTGCACGACTTCGGCGACGCGCTCGTCGGCACGGAATGCTTTCTCGAGCGCCTTGCCAGCAGCGACGTGGCCTGTGCCCGCGCTTGTGGAGATAATGAGAACGCGCTTTTTCATCGCCCGGCTTGCCACGACTAGATCGTTACCGCTGCCGTGCGTGGACTGGAGACAGCCGTCGCGCTGATTGCGGTCGGGTTTTCACTTGGGTAGGCTTACCCGGTGAGGACGATCATATCGGGCGTCGTTGCCATTCTGATCTTCTCCGCACTGGCGCCGCTCACACGCGCAGTGCCTCCGCTGAACCGCGGAGTGCCACCGCAGCCGCAGGTCTTCACCGGCCCGGATATCGGGAAGGTGTTTTCCAGGCTGCTGTTGCCGGAGTTTCCGTACGAAGCGCGTCGGAACAGTTGGTCAGGCAGAGGCACCTTTCGCGCGCATGTCTCGGCGGAAGGGAAAGTCACACGCGTGGAAGTGGTGAAAAGTACCGGCCACGGCGCGCTCGACGATGCAGTCCTCCGCGCTGTGCGTCACTGGCGAGCACATCCAGGACGTAAGATGGAGGTGGACTTCCCGATGGCGTTCATCGCGCCACCGCGTCCACGGCCGGGGCTGATGTAGTAGTCTCGTAATCGGGCGCGAAGACTTTGCGCTTTAGGCGGATGCTGATACCTCCTTCCGGATGCTCGACATCCGCCTCATCCGGGAACAGCCGGATTTCGTGAAGGAACGGCTAGCGACGCGCGGCGGCGATGATCCCGCGCGCATCGACGAAGTGCTGGCGGTAGATGCGCAGCGGCGGAAGGTCGAGACGTCACTGCAGCAGCTGAATGCCGATCGCAAACGCCTGAGCAAGGAGATCGGCGGCAAGCGCAGCCGCGGTGAATCGTCAGAAGAGCTCGAGGCTCAGGTCCGCACGATTGGCGACCGAATCGCCGAATTGAATACGCAGACGAGTGCAGCAGATGAGCAGCAGCGGGATATCTTGCTCCGACTTCCAAATCTCCCGCATGCGAACGCACCGATCGGCAAGGACGCGAGCGACAATCCGGTCGTGCGCAGCTGGGGCGCGAAGCCGCAGATCGCTGGCGATGTGCAGGATCACGTCGAGATCGGCGCCCGTTTGAAGCTGTTCGATCTCGAGCGCGCCGCGAAGCTGAGCGGGAGCGGGTTCATCTGCTTCACCGGACAAGGGGCGCGCCTGGAGCGCGCGCTCATCCAATTCATGCTCGACCTGCACACGCGCGACCACGGCTACA
>DATHXZ010000218.1:0-7720 GCA_035459405.1 Chthoniobacterales bacterium | reverse complement strand
GTCGCCCCAGGGATACCAATCCACGGGATTGTGCTGATGCTGCAGGAGGTAGGGCGATTTTTCCTTCGCAAGGCGATTGGTGTGACTCGTCTCTGCGGCGACTGCTGATGTGGTCAAATCAGGTAGGGCCAGCAGCACCGCCAGCGCGATGAGTTTCTTTATCGTCATAGCCCGGATGCAGCAAAGCGCGTGTCCGTTTGCTTCGTGAGAGTAGCGAGCCAGCGATTCTCTCGATGCGACGAGAGTGCAAGGGCCTCGATTGTTGCTGGTTCCAGCGCTTGTTTTGCGGTCAGTAATGCCGTGATCTGAAATCTCAAGGGGCGGCGCGTCGCCACGGCTCCGCGCAAAAACTCGTTCAGCCCAGCGGCGATTCTTTCGCTCCAACCACGATTCAGTCTGGCCAGAATCCAGTCGTCCTGGATCCAGTCACTGTTATCGCCAAGTGCGCCGAGCAGGTTGGTTTCGGCGTCACCTTGCAGCAGCCCGATCTGGCGAATCGCGGATCGTGCAAAAGAGCGGAGGATTCGACGGGGCTCCGACGATGCGATCTCTTCCAGCGTCGGTAGAGCGTGCGGCGAGCCGATTTCTCCGAGAGCAGAAATCGCGACGCTGCGATCCCCCTCGTTCGCCGAGCGATCGAGAATGCGCGTCAGGAGAAAGGAAATTGCGCTATCGTCGCCGATCTGGCCTAACGAATGCGTGGCGCACACGCGCAAATCGATGTTGCTCCGATGTTGCGCCGCCTCGATCAGCGCCGGCACCGCGGCGGCGTTCTCAAGCTTACCAAGAGCCTGCGAAATCACACAGGTGCGGCGGGTGCCGGCATCATCCGTCATCGCGGCGACGAGCGGCCAAAGGGCCGACGGTTCGCGCCAGGAAGCGAGCTTTTTCGCCGCGATCCAGCGTTCGGGTGGCTCGTTTGAGTACAGTTGCGCAAGCAGCGCTCGACGCTCCTGCGGATCAAGGGAACGCGCCTGCTCTCCCACCTGAGCCCACTCCCATACCGCCGTTTCGAACGCTGCATTGAATCGCTTGTGTTCGGGGATTTTTCCGTAAGCGAGGAGCGTTGCGAGCCACAACACGAACAGCGCCGCTACGGCTTTCGTAGGGTGTTTACGCGTCCATCTGCCGGCATCATTCAACCCCTGCCCGATCTTTTTCACTATCATTGGCTCCTGGTGAATTTCAGTTTTCTCTGCCATCCCGGATCTCCGGAGCGGATTGGCTGGCAAACGCCACCAGCGATTCACGCGGAACGTCGCCCACAAGGACGTAGCCGGAGTGATCTGCGTCCCACGCTGCGACGTTTTTACCTTCGCAGGTGCCAAGCCGAACGCGGTTCGCTGCCGTCGCATCAAAACCGCGCAGCCTGCGTTGCGAATCGGCACTGACAAAGCAGGAGATTTGTCTCCCTTCGTGCTCGTAGAGCAGGAAGGCGACAGGTTGATTCTCAATGTGACAGAGCCGTGCGCCGAGCAGTCGATAACCGGTGGGACGCGGCACCACCGGCGTAAAAGGCAGGCGGAGCCGCAACCACTCTTCGGCTTCGGCCGCCTCCGCAGTTTGAAAGTCGAGCGCCGGTACCTGCTCCAGCGTTGCGGTGTGGTTTTCAACAAAGCGCATGACGTCTCGCGCTTCCGCGTTGCGCAGGTAAATGACGCTGCCGATACCCAGCAGCAGGACAATGCCGGCGGCCATCGCCAGGACTTGTTGCCGGAAACGTGCGGCGACCGTGCGCGAATCAGCGCCGTCGAGCGCCAGCATGCGCGCGCGGAACGCCGGGCTCGCCGACGGAGTTCCCTCGGCCAGACGGAGGAGGCTCGCACGGGCTTCGGTATTCCAGCGCAGCCGCTGCGCACAGTGCGAGCACTGTTCCACGTGCTCCTGCACGGCGAGACTCGCCACGCCTTCCAGTTCATTGTCCTGAAACGCTTCCAGCAGTGGCACCGTTTCTTCGCAGCTCAGTTTACGCATTGCTCCGGCCCTCCTCCCTGCTGTGGCTTCGCGGAATGATGCCCTCCCGCATCGCGTACTCGGCGAGCCGCGTCCGCAGTGCTGCTTTCGCACGGTGCAGGCGGGACATGACTGTCCCGAGCGGACATTCGAGCGCCTCGCTGATCTCACGATAGCTCAAGCCGCCGAACGTCTGAAACATCAGCGCGAGCCGCTCCTCTTCCGCCAGCTCATTCATCGCCGCGAGTACCTCCTCGTCGAAACCTTGCTCAAGCGCCTGTCGGTCAGTCGCGGCAGTGATATTCGGCACCGGAGCCGCATCGGCGAATGGTTGCTCCGGTTCGTGCTCCATCACCAGCAGGACCGGCCGGCGCGCGGTTTTCCGCAGCAGATCGATCCGGGTCGTGCGAAGGATTTGGAAGAGCCAGGCACGCGCACCAGCTCTCTCGCGCAGTTGCGTCCGTGCCCGGTGTGCACGCAGACAGGTTTCCTGCACCAGGTCTTCCGCGTCGGAAACGTTCCCGGTCAGCCGCAGAGCTGTGCGATACAGCGGGTCGAACTGACCCGCGATCAACTCGGAGAACGCAGACGGCATTCAAGTTTGCCTAATTCACCACTTCGACCGGTGTGCCGGCGGGTGCATTCTCAAAAAAATTCTTCGCCATCGCTGGAGGCAGTCGAATGCAGCCATGCGAGGCGGCGTAACCGGGCAAAAAGCCGGCGTGCATACCCACTCCTCCGTGAATGCGCATGAAATACGGCATCGGCGCTCCCCTGAATGTGGTGCCGGGCGGCTTCGGATCTTTCCGAACGTCGACGTCTTTTTTCACGATATTGCCGGCCGCATCCACATAGTCGCCATACAGGTTCGAGGCGTGGTCGGCGTTCTTCTGCACCACTTTGAACTTACCGGGCGGGGTGTCGTAGCCCTCCCGTCCGCTTGAGACGATCGCTACACCGGCGAGCGTGGTGCCTTTGTAAAAATACGCACGCTGCTCGTTCAGATCTATCTTGATCCGGGGCGAACCACTGGCACTGGCACCGTCCCAATACGAGAGATCGTCGTAACCTCCGCGCGCTGGCGCCTGAGTCACGGCAGGTCCGCCGAGATATTCGGTGCGCGCAAGTCGCGAATCGTGACTGGCGCAACTCGCGAGGACCGAGAGCAGTGGAATTAACAGGAACAGGCGAAATCGTTTCATCTCTCTGTGTAAACGCACAGCCCGCGGCAATTATTCCCGCCGATCAAACTTTCTTCGGGAATTTCGGCGCGGTCCTGTGCGTCTTCCTTAGCGGACGCATGAAGCGATCCGCACCCAACCAAAGGAAACATCATGAAACAGACATTCATCAGCGCGCTGTGCGCGCTCCTCACGTTCAGCTACTGCGCATCTGCCGCTGACGACCCGAGCATCAAAGATCCGGCGCGTTCTGAGGTCCAAGGCGAGCATGAAAAAGCACGTGGATGACCTCACCCTGAACGGCACTTACCACATTTACGATCCGACAGCGGGCAGACTGCATCGCTTGAAGTTCGATAAACTGCATGAGGGCATCGTGAAGAAGGCCGACTTTTACGTCAGCTGCGCCGACTTCACGGATGCTTCCGGCAAGAAGTTCGATCTCGATTTTCTCGTGTTACCTGACGGCAAAACTTTCAAGGTCGCCGACGCGGTAGTGCACGCTGTGGACGGCGAAAAGCGACCGTATCACCTCGAGAGCAAATAGCGCCGGAACCGCACCAGCTTCGCGCCGACAGCATGTGTCGGCGCGATACGGGACGCGTGAATCAGCGCGGGCGAGTTTTCGATCGAATCACCTCTACGTGCAGCAATGCTCGCCGAGCTGAATCGGCGGGCAGGGCACAGATCCATAGCTGCAGAAGACACAGCAGTCACCAGGCTTCGGCTTCAGTGGAGCGTTGCAGCTGACGCAATCGTAGAAGAACAGGCATGCGTTTTACCGTTCTTGCTTTCCGGGCGAACCCTTTCCGCTGCCACACTGACAGAGTAGGTTCGGGCGTGCAGCGTTTTTTCAAAGTCGGTGAAGTGGCGAAGCAAGCGGGCGTCAACGTGCAGACGCTTCATTTTTATGAGCGGATGGGGCTGGTGCCGAAGCCGGAGCGCTCCGCAGCGAACTATCGGCTTTACTCGATCGATGCCGTCAAGCGTGTGCAATTCATAAAGAAGGCACAGGCGATTGGTCTCACCCTCGAAGAGATCAAGAATGTCCTCGATCTGAAAGATCACGGTCGATCGACCTGCCGCCGTGTCGCGGAGGTGGCCGCTGAGCGTCTGGAAGAGATCGACGCCGAGCTGGGACGCCTGCGTGCTTTTCGTCGGTCGCTCATTGCAGTCCTCCCGCAATGGCAGCACGAGACCGCGGTAGAGCGGACGTGCGCTGGCGAGTTTTGCGATCTGATCGAGCGGTTGCCCTGAGCGGATCAACCGTCTCGAAAAATAACTGAAACTTTCTTTTGACCCTCTACCTACGTAGAGGGTCCAGAGTCCAGGTATGAATATGAAATATTTGGTCGTCGCGACGGCTATGGCGGGATTCGCTCTGCAAACGACAAACGCGCAGGCGGGCTGCTGCGCGCCGGACAAAAAGATCGCGCAAACCACATCGACGGCGGCGCAGGCGGCCACGAAGACCGTCGGGCTGGATATCGAGGGGATGACGTGCGGCAGTTGCGCAGCGTCTGTCAAAACAGCACTCGAGAAACTGGATGGTGTTCGAAACGTGCAGATCAGTTCCGAGCAAAAGGGCGGCACCGTTGAATTCGATGCCGCGAAGGTTAGTGAAGCGAAAATTGTTGAGGCCGTTAACAACGCTGGCTTCAAAGCGCAGCAGTCGAAAGACAGCTAAATGAAAGCCGGCAAAGCTGGCGTCGTTTCGGCGCTCCTCGCATCGGTCTGCTGTATCGGACCTCTCTTGCTTGTCGCGATCGGCCTGGGCAGTGGTGCGGCGTTGATCGGCCGGTACCACTGGTTTTTCCTCATCGGTGCTCTCGCGGTCCTGACTTGGTCCTGGGCTAAATATCTGCGCGAAAAAACTGTCTGTGACTGTGAGCACACAACGATGCCTGGACGCCGCGCGGGATTTTTCACGCTGCTCATCGCGACGGTCATCGTCCTGGGCTTCGCCGGGTTGAATATTAGCCGGTATGTTTTCGCGAGCGCACCTCCCGCGACACAAGAGCAGCCAACCGCGGGCACGAGCCGCATGGTCATTCCGGTGGAAGGCATGACCTGCGCGACCTGTGAAATAGCGGTCCGAAGAGCTTTGAACAAAGTTGATGGTGTCAAAGCCGCGCGCGTCAGCGTCATCAGCAACAGCGCGGAAGTCGATTATGACCCGCAGCAAACAACGCCAGCCGCATTGGCGGCTGCGATCGACACCACCGGGTACAAGGCCAAGCTTCTAGAACGATAGGATTAACGAAATCACACCATTATGAACACACTGCTATTCCTCATCTCGAAACCGCTGCTGGCAGCGACACTGGCTACGATCGGCGGCTTCGTTGCATGCTGCCCCGGGTGCGCAGGCTAGCGAGAGAATCGCCCTATATAAAAGGGCAAGCGTTCAATGAAATACTCGAACCAGATCCGCCGAACCGTCGCCTTCGCTGCTCCCGCTGCCGCGATGCTACTCGTTATGCCACAACTCAGAGGAGAAGATTGTTGCAAGCCCTCGGCGGTAAAACAAACGGCCGGCTCAGCCGAAGTCATCGATCGTCAGACGATCGAGCCGGACCGTATTAGCCTGTTCGCGGTGTCCCTGCAATGCGCCGCCGCGCCGGAGATCGGCTGCGGTAGCCGTGCGAAGCCGCTGCTGGGCGATTTAGAGCACCGGCCTGGGCTAACTGGCGCTTGGCTGAATGAGGCGGGAACCGTGCTCGCCGTCGTTAGCGAGAAAGGCTCTCCGCACGAAGCCCGGCTGGATGCGGTGCGATCAGCATCGAAAGACCGCAAAATTACGGCAAACGAGCTAACGGACGCTCGGCGTGAAGAGGCTCTCAAGAATTTTCGCAGCGGCCGCGGCTGGCGCGGGAGCGCTGGGATGGACGAGCTTAGCACAACGGAAGCTCAAATCATTGCGGCTCGCCTTGTGCGAAGGATCAATGAGAAACACGAGTTACCGGATGAACAGGCAGCGAGGCTTCGCGCTGCTTTCGCGCGAGTGTTTGCAGAGCGGTTCAGCAAAGCAGAGACAGGAGAAGCCGGTGAGGAGCTGCTGCGCGTTGCCAGTGGACAACTCGATTCGGAAGCAACCGCTGCTCTGCGGGAAGCTATCGCTGCCGGATACCGGCCGTTGGCAGGAGAAAAATAGGGGCTGCGATGTCGGACTGTTGCTCAGGCGAATCCTCGAGCCCTGCTCAAGCGAGCGGCGGTTCGTTCGTGTTGTGCCCGAACTGCCGCCAGCCGGGACGGCCAGTTACCGCGGTCACCTTGAAGCACATGGTTCAACCGGAGTTTCTGCAGGCGGCGGACAAACCGGGATTCCTATTCTGTCGGACGTCCGATTGCGTGATCGTCTATTTTCGTTCTGACGGCGAGGCGCTGGAGAAGTCCGATTTGCGCGTGCGTGTCGGCCTCAAGGAGACGGCAGACCCGGTTCCTGTTTGTTACTGCTTCGGGTTTACCGAGCGGATGTTGCTCGAAGAGATCGAAGAGACGGGTCAAACCACGATTCCGGAACGTATTGCCGCCGAAATGAAGGCGGATCACTGCGCTTGTGAGGTTCGCAATCCGCAGGGCTCCTGTTGCTTTGGAAATGTGAAAGCTGCTGCCAAACGGGCGCAGCAGATCGCCAGACCGGCACCCGAGGCGGTTCATCCGATTGTGGCGGCTGCGCACGAGGAAAATCCAACTAACACACTCTGATGGCAAACAACACGCACTTCGACCTCGTAATTCTCGGCTCCGGCTCGACCGCATTCGCCGCGGCACTGCGCGCACAGGAGCTCGGCAAGACCGCGGTCATGACTGAGGAACGCACGATCGGCGGCACGTGCGTCAATCGCGGCTGCCTGCCGTCGAAGAACTTGATCGAGGCAGCGAAGCTCATTCACGACGGGCGCCATCCGCGTTATCCCGGCCTCACACCGGCAGAGATCGCCTTGGATTTCGGCAGGCTGATCGAGCAGAAGGACGATATCATTCACGGCTATCGGAAGAAGAAATACGACAGCCTCGTCGGCGGCCAGTTCAGCATCGAAGAAGGACATGCCGAGTTCGTCGATGAGCACACGGTAGAGGTGAATGGCAAGCGGCTCACCGGCGGCAAGATCCTCATCGCCACAGGTTCACGGCCGGTCATTCCAGAGATCGAGGGATTGAGCGAGGTGCCGTATCTTACGAGCGATTTACTCACGCACGGCGAGTCGATGGAGATGTTTGAGTTGCCGCGCTCGCTCATCATCCTGGGCGGCGGCTATATCGCGCTGGAACTGGGACAGATGTTCCGGCGTTTCGGCGCGGAGGTCACAATTTTGCAGCGAAGCGGGCAGTTACTTGCGCACGGCTACGAACCGGAGGTCGGCGAGGAGATCGAGAAGGTCTTCAAGCGTGAAGGCATTCGCGTTTTGACCGACACGTTCGTCCGCTCCGTTCGGCAGGAGGGCAGCGAAGTCATCGTGACGACGCAGACGGGCGGCGCGACGCGCGAGTTGCGCGCCGAGAAATTCGTCGTCACAACTTCGCGACGGCCGAATTCGGACAACATCGCGATCGAGAAAGCCGGTGTCGCGCTCGGCGAGCAT
>DATHXZ010000217.1:0-1808 GCA_035459405.1 Chthoniobacterales bacterium | reverse complement strand
TGATCGGGCCGGAGCGTTACAACGACCTCTATGTGAAGTTCGGCAACCTCAACAGCCTGCTTGGCTGGGGGCACGCGCGGGTGATCGAGAATTTGCTCGGCAAACGGTCCGATTGCCCACGCGCGCTGTCGGATAAATTCGCTGATGCGCGGGTGATCGAGCGTTCGCTCCTCCAGCGCGGGCAGTCGATTAAAATGGAACAGCGGACAAAGGCGGAGTCGGATCTCGCCGTGGCGGCGGCGTCGATCATCGCGCGCGAGGAGTTCATCAACTGGCTCGACCGCCGGAGCAAGGCGCTCGGGGTGAAGCTTGGACGCGGCGTTTCGGCGAGCGTGAAGGAAGTGGCGCGGCAGCTGGTGGAGAAAAACGGCCCCGAGGTGCTGCGGCAGGTGGCGAAAGTCCACTTCCGAACCGCTCACGAAGTGGCGCCGGACGCGTACCCGCCGCCCCCGGAGCGCACCGCCTGGAGACGCTAACGTCGTCGCTCGTCGGGGAATCCGTACATCCCGCTCCGGGCTACGACCCTCCGCGTTGGGCAAGGTTCTTGCTTAATAGGTGTTGCTCGTTACGCGCCTGTGGAAACCCGTCTGCTGATTCTCAACGCTGATCCCGTCTTTCAAGACGAGTCGCTCGCCATTTTCGACGAGATCGAGGGCCTTGAAACCAGGATTGTGCGGACGATGCCCGAGGCGATCAGCGTTCTCCTGGCTGAGAATTTCGACGGATTTGTCATCGAGGGTGAGCCAGCGAAGGCCCTCGAGCAGGCTACGAGCAGCCGGCAGCATTTCCCGTCACTCCGGATTCTTTGCCTCACGCCGAAGGCCGGTGACGACACCTTCGCGCAACGCGCCGAGCAGCAGAAGATCAAACGGGTCACCAGCGGCCGGGGCGAGGCCCGCCTGCGGAAGTCGCTGGGCGCGTTTGTTCGCTCACTTGAGACTCAATCGGTTTCGGCATCGGAGGGTATCGATCCGTGCCATTCTTTGATCGGCAATCTCAACCAGTTTTCCGCCGCGGAGATCCTGCAGATGAGCTGCCTCGGGCAGCGCAGCGGCCGTTTTACGTTCAAGTCCGGCCGCGGTAACAGCGAGATTTACCTGCATCACGGCTCGGTCCGACATGCGGTTTTTGGCAGTCTGGAGGGCGAATCGGCCGTCGCGGAAGTGTTTCGCTGGCGCCAGGGTCGCTTTTATTTCGAAGAAGGAATCATCAGCCAGGTGCAGACGGTGGATCGGCCCTGGGCGCACCTGTTGATCGATAACCTGCAGAAACTCGACGAAACGATGGAGCTGAGCGCTTCCGGCCAATCATGAGAGACAAAACACTGGAATCGCAGCTCCGTATGTTGACGCTGCAGCTCGACGGCTGGAAGCGGCTGCACGACCTGATCACCTACGGGCTCGACAAGGCAAAGCCGATCATCTCGGCGGAGCAGGAGCGGCAGTTCACGGAGATCCGCGCGAACCTGTTGCAGGAAACCGAACACGTGTTCCGCGAACTCGGAATCCTGGGCGAGCTATCCGGCCGTGCCATGAACGTGCTGCAACGCGGCGTATCGATGCGTGGCGTGCGCGATCTTACGAACGACGAAGTCCGCCGGCTTGAAGCGGAGTGGAACGCGGTGTTCACAAAGCTCGGCGTGCTCCAGGGGCAACTGAAATCGCGCCGGAAAGAGTTAGCTGGCCAGACGGCGCTCTCGTATTTCGCGAGCCGGATTTTCCGCCGACGCGCCGTCAGCTACTGACCCGACCGGCGGCCGCCAGGGCGGGCCTGCCATCGCGGTCGCGGTACTGTGATAGATAGCGCAA
>DATHXZ010000216.1:0-2262 GCA_035459405.1 Chthoniobacterales bacterium | reverse complement strand
TGATTCTGGGGCTGGTGCCGGCGCTGCATACGTCGCGACGCCAGTTGCAGGGCGACCTGCAGGACGCGGGCCGCGGTGGAACTTCCGGACCCGCGCGCACGCGTGTGCGCAATCTCCTGATTGTCGCGCAGGTGGCGCTGACGCTGATGTTGCTCGTGGGCGCCGGTCTGCTGGCGCGCAGTTTCCAGCAGCTGACGGAAGTCGATCCCGGGTTCCAGCCGGAGAGTGCGGTCGCGATGACGGTCTCGATGTCGTACGCCGAAGGACCGGCGGCGCAGCGGCAGCTGGCACAATTTTATCGCCAGCTGCTGGAGCGCATCCAGGCGCTGCCGGGTGTGATCGCCGCCGGCGGCACGAATGGTCTGCCGATGGGGGGCTCGGGTGCGAACGGCACGTTCCTCGTGCAGGGCGTCCGCAAGCCGGCTGAAAGCATCGAAGAGTTAATCGCGCAGTTCGACAATCTCTCGGAGGAGGAGCGCGCGCGTGATGCGGAGTTCCGCGTCGCCAGTGGCGGTTACTTTGCCGCGATGGGAATCCCGCTCGTGCGCGGCCGGCTGTTTCAGGAGAGCGACGGGGCGGATTCGCCGCACGTGGCGGTGGTGAGCCAATCGCTGGTGCGCCGCTATTTTCCTAACGACGAGGCGATCGGCAGACAAATCCAGTTCGGGAACATGGATGGCGACGTTCACCTGTTGAACATCGTCGGCGTGGTGGGTGATGTGCGCGACACCGGGCTGGATGTCGATGTGCGGCCGACCGTCTATGTCCACTATCTGCAGCGTCCACGTTATGCGGCGGAGTTCTCGATCGTGCTGCGCGCGCACGGCGATGCGGCAGGGTTGATCCGCTCGATGCGGCGCGAGGCGCGCTCCATTAATCCCGAGATGCCGACGAAATTCGAGCCGCTCACGCAACTGGTCTCCGCGTCGCTCAATAACCGGCGCTTCAGCATGATCATGCTTGGCGTATTTGCCGGTACCGCGCTCGTGCTCGCAATGGTCGGTCTCTACGGCATCATGGCGTTCATCACTTCGGAACGGACGACGGAGATCGGCATCCGGATGGCGCTCGGCGCGCAACGCACGGACATGCTGGCGTTGATCCTGCGGCAAAGCTTCACGCTGGTACTGCTCGGGATTGCTGCCGGCATTGCTGGCGCCTTCGCCGCCACGCGCGTGGTGGCGAATCTGTTGTACGGTGTCGGCACGACGGACCTCGCGACGTATGTCGGCGTGGTTGCGGTGCTCGGGCTGGCCGCATTGGCGGCCACATACATTCCGGCGCGCCGGGCGATGAATGTCGACCCGATGGTCGCGCTTCGGCATGAATAACCAACGCGGGTTCGCGTCCTGTCATTCCGAGCGCAGTCGACGAATCCCGCTGCGTTACCGAACAGTATCACCACGGGATTCTTCGACTCCGTTTCGCTACGCTCCACTACGCTCAGAATGACCAGGCTGCTATCGTCGCTCGCTGCTGGATTACTCGTTTTCGCGGCCGCGCCGCTGAACGGGTCGAAGACGCTCGAGGAGATCACGGAAGATACCTACGAGCTCTCCGCCACCGGCACGCTCACCATCCGCAACCAGGATGGCCGCATTTATCTCTATGGATCTGACGGCAGCGAGCTGCGCGTGAAGGTGATCCGCAAGGCATTCTCTCAGGAGCGGCTCGATGAGCTGAAAGTAAACGTCGCGATCAACGGCGACGACGCAGTGATCGAGACCGCATTTCCGCCGAAGCCGGCAGGCTGGAGCACCAACGATCGATCAGGCACTGTCGAATACCTGATCAACGTCCCGCAGCATTGCACGGTCAAAAAGGCCGAGCTGGCGAACGGCGAGATCATGATCGATGGAATGCGCGGACCGAGCGTCGACGCGCAGGTCGGCAACGGGCGCATCCACGCGCGCAACTGCTTTACCTCGGCGCGCTTCACGCTCGAGCGCGGCGGCATGGAGGTCTTCTACGGGTGGTGGGAGCGGCGCGCATTTTCGCTTTCGGCTGAGATCGCGACCGGCAACGTGCGCGTCTTGATTCCGAGCGACGCGAATGCGCGAATCGATGCTGCGACCGTGAACGGAAACTTGCAGAGCAGATTCGCAAAGCCGGGGCAAAATCTCGGGCGCATCTACGAGACGACACTCGGCGACGACAGCACCAACGCGGAGCTGATCCTGCGCGCGACGAACGGCAACGTCCGCATCGATAAATCTTACTAGGTAGGGACGCCGCGCTGCGGCGTCCGAGGCGCGTGGCACG
>DATHXZ010000215.1:0-2062 GCA_035459405.1 Chthoniobacterales bacterium | reverse complement strand
GATCGCCTGCGCGCGCGGCATCGCATGCACCGCGACATCCTGTTCGGGCGCTAAGCGCCCGCTCGACGAGGTCAGTCGACGGCGCGGACAATGTAAGTGCCCGCCTGTTTATCAGCCTCGAGCTTAAGCAGGCCGCGCTTCTCGGCCTCCAGCAGCACATCGTTAAACGCGCGAAAGCCGTGCGCCCGCTCGTTGAAACCGGGATTGCGGCGCTTGATCGCCTGTTTGATGAGCGAGCCGCGGATCTCGTAATCCTCTCCGCGTTCGGCGCGGAGCGCGTCGATTGTGTGGCTGACTAACTCCAGCGCGCGGTCAGGCGTCGGTCCGCTCGGCTGCTGTTCGTCCGCTGCGGGCGGAACGTTGTCGGTCGTCTTGCGGGATGAACGACGCGGCGCCCGTTGCTTCTTCGCCTGATCGGCGCGCACAAGGTCGTCGTAGTAGAGAAACTCGTCGCAGTTGTTGATGAACAGATCGGAGGTGGATTTCTTCACGCCCATGCCAATCACCGTCTTGTCGTTCTCGCGCAGCTTGCTGACGAGCGGCGAGAAATCGGAGTCGCCGCTGATGATGACGAAGGTATCGACGTGGCTCTTCGTGTAGCAGAGGTCGAGTGCGTCGACGACCATGCGGATGTCGGCTGAGTTTTTGCCTGACTGCCGCACGTGCGGGATCTCGATCAGCTCAAACGCGGCTTCGTGCAGGTCGCGCTTGAAGGCCTTGTAGCGATCGAAGTCGCAGTAGGCCTTCTTCACGACGATGTGGCCCTTGAGCAGCAACCGTTCGACGAGCTTGCGGATGTCGAACGCCGGAAACTGCGCCTCGTGCGCGCCGATTGCGATGTTCTCGAGGTCGAGATACACGGCCATCGTTGCATCTGATTCGTCCTTCGCGCTCACACGATGGAGTTTATTGCATTGGCGCGGCGCTCACAGTCGAAAATTCCACCGCGGCCTGCGATGTTGCAATCGTGGGGCGACGTGCGTTTCCTGAAGGCTGTGACGGTGGAGCGACCGAGGACAACGATCACGACGAGCGACAGCATTCTCCCGGAGGAGCGCGCGGCGGTGATCGGTGGTCTGGTGGCCTACAACGACTCACAGGTCGCGGCGGAGGAGTATCGCGGGCTCTACGTGCTGGCGCGCGATACCGAGACCATCGTCGGTGGCCTGCTTGGCTTCACGCATTGGAATTGGTTGTTCATCAGCCATCTGTGGCTGGCGGAAGCGGTGCGCGGCCTGCGCCTTGGTCGAGAGTTGATCGAGGCCGCGGAGAAGGAGGCGGTGCGCCGTGGCTGCCGGCATATGCACTGCGATACTTTCGATTTTCAGGCGCTCCCTTTTTACCAAAGGCTCGGCTTTGACGTCTTCGGACAACTCGACGACTACCCACCGGGGCACACGCGCTATTACCTCCAGAAACGGGACCTGCGTGCAGCGAACCGCAGCGAGAGCTCGGCCGTGCTCGAGACCGAGCGGCTCAGTCTGCGTCGCATGACACTCGACGATGCAGCGTTCATGCTGGAGGCGCTCAACGAGCCTTCGTTCATCCGAAACGTTGCCGACCGCGGTGTACGAACGCTCGATGATGCGGCGGATTACATCCGCACGAAGATCATGCCGAGCTATGAGCAGTTCGGGTTCGGGTTCTACATCGTTGAGCTGAAGGAATCCGGCACGCCGATCGGCGTCTGCGGAATCGTGAAACGCGAGACGATGGATGACGTGGACATCGGCTACTCATTGCTCGATCGCTTTTCCGGTCACGGCTATGCATACGAGGCGGCGGAAGCGGTCATGCGCTACGGCCGCGAGTGTCACGGCTTGAAGCGCATCGTCGGAATGACGGCACCGGAGAATCAGCGCTCGATAAGGCTGCTCGAGAAGCTCGGGCTGCGGTTCGAGCGAACGGTGCAACTGCCCGGGGTCGAAGGCGAAAGCAAGCTGTTCGGATAGCATCGCGGACCAGCGGCGCTGCCAGCTCTGACCCGGAAGGATGGCAGAGCACGGCGTCACGGCGGCACATCAACCGCTGCAAATCACCGGATGGAGCGTTGATCGGGCTT
>DATHXZ010000214.1:0-8959 GCA_035459405.1 Chthoniobacterales bacterium | reverse complement strand
CAAGGATTCCGCAACGTGCAGCGTGCGAGGTTTGCCGGTGTCGTCGGTGCGATTCCAGTCGAAGACGCGATAGGTCGTGTCGCTGTTTTGCTGCACTTCTACGATCACGTTGCCGGCGCCGATCGCATGCACACGGCCGCTCGGCAGAAACATTCCGTCGCCCGCTTTCACGGGGACGCGCTGGACATGTTCTTCGGCAGTGCCGCTTGCGATCGCCTCTTCAAAAGCTGCGCGGGAACTCTCACGGCGCATCCCGACATAAAGCTCCGCGGCAGGCGACGCATCCGCGATGTACCAGAACTCGGTCTTTGGTTCGCCCCCGAGCTCGGCCGCGATTTCGGCGGGCGGATGAACCTGGAGGGAGAGCTTATCCTCTGCGTCGAGCAGCTTGATGAGGATCGGAAAACGCCGGCTATGGGCAATCTCGCCGAACACATCCTGCCGATGCTCGGTCCAGAGCGCGTGGAGCGTTGTGCCACGCCAGGGTCCTTGGTGCACCACGCTTTGCGCCTCAGGGCGATCGACGATCTCCCAGGATTCACCAATGCGGACGCCCGCGGGGAGGCGCTTGCCGAAGAGCGTCTGTAAACGCCGACCGCCCCAGATTCGCTCCATGAAAATGGGCTCGAAGACGAGCGGCTGTGAGAAGGAGGCGGACATCTGAACGGCGGTCGGTGGAAACGTTAGAGGGCGCGCTTGCTTTCGCAAAATAACGCCCGTCTTTGCACGAAGAAAATCGATTGCGCCCCCGCAGTTCAACTGCTTAGTGCTCGCTGGCAGTCGCCGCGGCCGATGAACATCCACGAGTATCAAGCGAAGGAATTGCTGCAGAGATTCGGGGTGGCGACGCCGCCGGGGAATGCCGCCCGCAGTCCAGAAGAAGCGCGGCGGGTGGCGCACGATCTCGGGACGCAGGATCTGGTCGTGAAAGCGCAAATTCACGCCGGCGGTCGTGGCAAGGGGACGTTCGCGAGCGGGTTCAAAGGCGGCGTGCACTTGTGCAAGTCACCGGATGAAGCGCGCGATCTTGCTGCGAAGATGCTGGGCGAAACGCTGGTCACGCATCAGACGGGACCGGCGGGCCGCATGGTCAACACGGTGCTCGTTGCGCAGTCGGTGGAGATCGAGCGCGAGATCTACTTCGCCATTCTGCTCGATCGCGGAACCGGTGCGCCAATGGTGGTCGCGAGCACGGAAGGCGGGGTGGAGATCGAGGCGGTGGCGGAAAACTCGCCGGAGAAGATCATCCGCGAGCCGATCGACAGGCTGGCCGGGATTCAGCCTTACCAGACGCGCAAACTTGCCCGCCAGCTCGGCTTCACTTCTGCGCAGATCAAGCCGGCTTCGAAGTTGTTCGACGGGCTCTTCCGCACTTTCGTGGCGCTCGATTGCTCGATGGTGGAGGTGAACCCGCTCGTGGTGACGAAGGACGGCGAGGTCATGGCGCTTGATGCGAAGTTCAACTTCGACGATAACGCGCTCTATCGGCACCGCGAGGTCGAATTGCTGCGCGACATCCTGGAGGAAGACCCGCGCGAAGTCGAAGCATCGAAGCACGACCTTAACTACATCGGGCTCGACGGCAACATAGCCTGTCTTGTCAACGGTGCCGGGCTCGCGATGGCGACGATGGACATTATTAAGTTCTACGGCGGCAGCCCGGCGAACTTCCTCGACGTGGGCGGCGGCGCGTCAGAAGAGCAGGTCACGCAGGCGTTCAAGCTTCTCGTTTCCGACAAGAACGTGAAGGCGATCCTCGTGAACATCTTCGGCGGCATCATGCGTTGTGACGTGATCGCGCAAGGCATCGTCAATGCCGTGAAAGCTGTGCAATTACCGGTGCCGCTCGTCGTCAGGCTCGAAGGCACGAACGTGAAAGAAGGTAAGCAGATCCTGGCCGACTCCGGCCTGCCGCTAACGACGGCAGACGATCTCGGCGACGCAGCGCAAAAGGCAGTGGCAGCGGCAGGAGGAGCGAAATAGGCGTGGGCGCGTTCTACTCAGATTGTAAGATCTCAAGCCACGCGGATCGTGGCCGGTGGGTCGAAGTACCGCGCCTCCTTGTCGACACCGGCAGCGAGTTCACGTGGGTCAACAGCCAGACGCTTGCTGCGGCGGGTATCGAGCGCGAGGCGAAGAGTTGGACATTTAGAATGGCCAATGGCGCGCAAGTTTCCCGACCGGTCGGATTCGGGATCATCCAAGTCGAGGATGTGGTCACGACCGACGAGATCGTTTTCGCGGAGCGGGGAGACCTGCAGTTGCTCGGTTCGCGCGCGCTGGAAGGGCTGAATCTGCGTGAAGACGCATCTGCAAAACGCCTCGTGGCAGACGGCCTAATCCTGGCCGCCGGAGGAGCGAAGTGAAGGTCCGACGGATCGCCTTTGCCTGCATCCCGGTCGCCGACATCAAGCGGGCGCGCGCGTTCTACGAAGGCGTGCTCGATCTCGAGGCGGCGGAAGAGATGATGGGCGGCGAGTGGATCGAATACGAAGCCGGCGGCGATACGATTGCGATCACGAGGGCGAACGAGCAGTTCATGCCGAGTGATCAGGGGATCAGCGTTGCGCTCGAGGTGGAGGATTTCGATGCGGCAATCTTGAAGATGAAGGTGGCCGTCATTCGGTTTGCGTTGGAGCCGACGGAGTCGCCGGTCTGTCACGTGGCGGTCGTTCAGGATCCGGACGGCAATAAGATTATGATTCACAAGCTGAAGGCGGGGCGCTAATGGCAGTCCTGGTCGACAAAAACACGCGGCTGTGCGTGCAGGGAATCACCGGCAGCGCGGGTGGATTCCACGCCAGGCAGTGCATGGAATACGGCACCAACGTGGTTGCCGGCGTCACACCCGGTAAGGGCGGGCAGAAGTTCGAAGGCAAGGTGCCCGTGTTCGACACGGTCGCGGAAGCGCGGGAGGAAGCGGGCTGCAACGTCTCTGTGATTTTCGTGCCGGCGGCGGGGGCCGCCGATGGCATCCTCGAGGCGGTGGATGCCGGTGTTGAGCTGGTGATTTGCATCACGGAAGGCATTCCCGTCATGGACATGATGCGCGTGAAGGCGCAGATGGCCGGCAAAGGCTCACGCCTGATCGGGCCAAATTGCCCCGGCATCATCACTCCCGGACAGTGCAAGATCGGCATCATGCCTGGCTACATTCACAAGCCGGGCAACGTCGGTGTGATCTCGCGCTCAGGCACGTTGACCTACGAGGCCGTCTGGCAGCTGACATCGCGGGGCTATGGCCAGTCCACCTGCATCGGGATCGGCGGCGATCCGATCAACGGCATGTCGCACCTCGATGCCGTAAAGCTGTTCAGCGAAGATCCCGACACGCACGCGCTCATCGTGATCGGCGAAATCGGCGGTTCGGCTGAAGAAGAAGCGGCCGAGTGGATCAAGGACAACTACGACAAGCCGGTCGCCGCTTTCATCGCGGGCGCAACAGCACCTCCGGGCCGCCGGATGGGCCATGCAGGCGCGATCGTTTCAGGAGGAAAGGGAACCGCTGCCGGAAAGATCGAGGCACTTAAGGCCGCCGGCATTGCGGTAGCCGATACACCGGCAACGATGGCCGACACGTTGATCCAGCGCATGCAAGGAGCGAGCTAGCCGAATGCCGCTCGCTTCCAAAGGCCTCGAGGGAATCGTCGCGAACACGACGCGGCTGAGCGACGTGATCGGCGACAAAGGTCAGCTGATCTATTGCGGTTACGACATCAACGAACTCGCCGGGAAGGTGAGCTACGAGGAAGTCGTCTTCCTCTTGTGGAACAACAGGCTGCCGACGCGCGCCGAGCTCGACGATTGTGCGAAGACGCTGCGCAGCTTGCGCCAGCTTCCAGACGGCGTGATCGATTTCATCAAGGCCGCGCCGAAAGACGCGAACCCGATGGATGTCATGCGCACCGGGATTTCGATGCTCGGGTTGTGGGATCGCGACGCCATCAAGGAGATGTCACCGGAAGCGAATCGGCAGCGCGCGCGCAGCATCACGTCCAAGATCGGCGTCATCGCCGCATATTTTCACCGGGCGCGGCAAGGGAAGTCGTTGCCGCCGGTACGCGACGATCTGAGCGAAGCCGGGCACTTCCTCTACTTGATCAACGGCGAGGTGCCGACGCAGGAAGCAACTGACACTCTCGACGTCGCCTTTGTCCTGCACGCCGATCACGGCACAAACGCTTCGACCTTCAGCGCGCGCGTGACGATCTCCACGCTGACCGATATTTACTCAGCCGTGACCGCCGCAATCGGCACGCTCAAGGGGCCGTTGCACGGCGGAGCCAACGAAGGCGTGATCCAGATGCTCGAGTCGATCGGGGAAGAGGACCGCGTCGACGCGTACGTCGAGGAGCAGCTTGCGCAGAAGAAGAAGATCATGGGCATCGGGCACCGCGTTTACAAGACGCTCGACCCACGTGCGCCGCACCTGCAGCGGATGGCGGTGAAGCTGAGCGAGAAACTCGGTGACCCGAAGTGGATCAGGATGTCGGAGCGGATCGCGCACTTGATGAAGGAACGGAAGAACCTGAACGCGAACGTCGATTTCTACTCGGCGACTGTTTACTATTCACTCGGCATCCCGACAGATCTTTTCACACCGATCTTCGCTGTTTCGCGTTGCTCCGGCTGGTGCGCGCACATTCTCGAGCAGCTTGAGGACAACCGCCTTTTCCGGCCGCTCAGCGAGTACGTCGGCGAGGCGGTCGGCAAGAAGGTCGTCCCAATCGACGAGCGTTCGTAGCCTCGCGCGGCGGCGCTGCCGCGCTTGCCTTCAGGACCGCCCGCGGCTACATCTGCGGCCCCACGTGAATTGGCGCGCTCTGGTTCTCCTCCTTGTCGTTCTCTCGTGCGCTTCGGCGGCGAGCCCGCAGAAGGAGATTCTCACGTTTTCGCACACAGCGAACGTGCGCATCGGCAACAGCGTCTTCGTTGTCGGAGATCATCCCGATTTAGGTAACTGGCAGCCGCAGAACGCAGTCAAGCTGCGATGGACGGCAAACGACGTCTGGACCGGCCAGGTGACTGTGCAGGCAGGAACGCAACTGCAGTACAAGTTCATCCGCAGAGCGAATGGCCCCGACGAGTGGTGCAATGCCGGCAACACCGCCGATCTCACTGGCGTGGTGAGCCAAGCGGTACCGGCGCAACCCGATGCGCCATACAAAGGCGCAGGGTCAGCGTTTTTCTGGCGTTTACGCGCGACGCCCGCGCCCTAATTCCGTTTCGACGTTGCGCCGTTCGTCGGTTAAGTTCGTTGCCGTGAAACCCGCTGCCTTTCTACTAGCGGCGATCTGCGTGTTCTCGCCTGTTTCGCCGGTCACGACGCAAGGCCAAACCGCACCGGCTCCGGCCGCTAGCCCGACCCCGACGGTTCCGCCAGACAGCCCGAAGTTCGGCGTGTACCCGATCGCTTACCGCGAAATAATCACTCGGTGGCTCAGTGACCGTCTGCTGGATCCATCAAGCGCCAAGGTCGAGTTCAACGAACCGCTCGCCGGGGAGATCAAAACCAAAACGGGCAGGGCGTCCGGCTACAGCGTCGAGTTCCGCGTCAATTCGCGGAACAAGTTCGGGATGTTTACCGGCTTTCAGAAGTTTCGCGTGCTGATCCGTAACGGCGAAATCATCTGGGCCGACCGTGTTCGCGGCTGAGAAGCAGATCGCCGGGCGCGTCCGGCATCGCGAACGCGGCCAATCAGCCGTGCTCGTCGTCGTGCTGCTCGCGATCGTCGGCGGGATCGCCGCCTGGTTGTTTGCAGCGCGTGCGAGGAGCGAAGCCGAAGCGCGGGAGTTTGCTCGCGATGCCGCGACGCGGCTGGCCGTCGACCTCGATCGTAAGTTCTTCGATCGAGCAATCGCTCCCGACCGGGTAGCCAAATACCCGCCATCGTACCGCGATCGCGTGATCGACAAGCTGCGGGGCTTTGGGCGCCCGATCGCACCTGTGGAACTGGAAGGTAGCGTCTCCTTCACATCGCATTTTTTCCAGCCCACGGCGACCTTCCGCGCTCATCTGCGATACCCGCAAATGCCGGCGAATCTCTACCTCACGATCTCCCGGCCACGCGGGTGGTGGCAAATCGATGACATGAACATTTCCTGGGAGCAGGCCGCACCACCTGAGCCGCCGCCCGCGCCCGCGGCGGCAGCGCCATCGCCGCGCCGCTAAGGGTCAGCGTGAACCTGCTAGTAACTGGTCGAGGGACTCAAGGCAGAGCTGCGACCACGTCTCGAGATTGTCGCGGCGCTCCATCAGTTCCTCGCGCGTGAGGAACGACAGATTCGTAATCATCGCTTCGCGCTTCTGCACGTTCGGCTCAGCAAGCCGGAAGATGTGGACAATGCCGAGATGCACTCGGCCAACTTCCGTCGTGTCGTCGTTTAGCAGTGCGACGATGCGGTCTTCGAACGGCGCCTGGATGTCGATCTCCTCGTTCACCTCGCGTTCCACGCCTGCGCGATAGGCATTCTCGTCCCACGCGAAGAGCGACTCGTCTGTGTCATTCATATGCCCGCCAATGCCGATCGAGCCTTTCGCGACGAGGCGTTGCTCGCCGGCTTTCTTGCCGCGGACATAATGCAGCACGCGAGCGTCGTGGACGATGAGAGCGTAGGGGATGATCTGCTTGTGTGTGGGATCGTTCTCCGCCTGTGAGCGCGGGAGGAAGAAGTTGTTTCCGCGCGAGAGCAACGATCCGAGGTACCGCTGCGGCTCGAAATTCAAGCCGTGAAAGCTGCCGAGCTCGTCGAACAGACTTCGCCTAACCACCAGCACGTTCTCGTCGGCGCTCATTGCCGCTGGTGAGCAGAAAACATCGAACACCGAACATCGAACACCGAACATCGAGCGGAAGCAGGTAGCGCGCACCACGTCTTCGTTCCGTGTTGGATGTTCGATGTTGGATGTTCGATGTTTTCCCCCACTAGAACGAATACGTGACGCCGACCTGCGGCCCGAAGAGATTCAGACTCGGGTTTGGAGACGTCTGGCCAGCATTCGAGAAGTGCTCGTAGAGGCCGCCGACCGTCACCTTGAGATTGTCATTCACCCGGTACGACACGCCCGCGGCCGTGAGGATGTTGAAGGTGAAATCCTGTCCCTGCGCCCCGAATACATCTGCGTGGCTGTCGAGCCAGCCGAGCCCCACGCCGCCGGAGATATACGGCACGAGCCGCGCGCCCGGGCGGCGGACGAAATTGTAACGCATGCCCGCGGAGATGCCGAAGTAGTAGTTCTCCGGGCCGCGAAAGAACGGCTGCGCCATCGCGAGGAAGTAGACCTGATTGTAGCCGCGCATGAAGCTGTCGCTTTGGATCGTGCCCCACCGCATGCGCGCAGTGATGAACACAGCGCCGACCTCGTAGCTGTTCGGATTTGCGAGGGAGCCCCACAGGTAGGAAGTCTCGGCCGCGATCTCAAGCGTCGGCATGTCGAGGTCACTCCGATCGCGCAGCCGCGAGCTGGCCATTTCATTCCCGGCAAAGGAGAGCGGTGCCGCCGCACATAGCAGAGAGAGGACGGCGAGAACGCGGCGGAAGTGCATGCAGAGGCGGTATGATATTGAGGCAGGCTGCGATTGCAAAGCAGCAGGCGGGCTGCCACGATTTCGCTCATGAAACTTCTCGCTCGCCGGTTTGTCGCGTTTTTTCTCCTGCTGGGTGCGCCGCTGCCGATGCTGCGAGCTGCCGATGACGCGCAAGACCTCGCGAAGGCAGTCTGGAAATCGAGCGGCGGCGAGAATTGGCCGAACGTGAAAGAGTTGCGCTTCACCTTCATTGTCGAGCAGGAAGGGAAGGAGCTCGCGCGTGCCGAGCATCACTGGAACGTCGCGGCCGGGACTGATCGCGTGAAATGGAAAGGCAAAGACGTGACGGTGAATCTCGCGTCCCCAGCGCAGGACGAAGACAGCAAGGGCGCCTATGCGCGATGGATAAATGATTCCTACTGGCTGCTTGCACCGCTCAAGGTGCTCGATCCAGGGGTGAAGCTGAGCACCGAAGGCACGAAGGAGTTCGGCGAGGCCCGCTTCGACACGCTGCGCCTCAGCTTCGAAGGCGTCGGGCTGACGCCGGGCGATCAGTACCTGCTCTACATCGATCCGCAGACGAACCTGGTGCGAGCGTGGGATTACATCCCGAGTGCGGACAAGGTCACGCACGGCAGCTGGGATCGATACGAGACGTTCGGTGGTTTGCAGCTGTCGACCGAGCACGAGTTCGGCGGCAGGATCATTCGCTTCGCTGACATCAGCGTCGTCACCGGCAGCTGATCACAACCCGGCTCGCCAACGCTCGAGATCCTGCGCCAGCGGGGTCTTCCATTCGCCGACACCCGGCGCCGCAAGCCCGGTGGCATGCAGCGCGTGCCGCGGCAGCAGCAACTGGCGCTCGAGCTCCGTGGTCCAGCCGGTCTCGATGAAGCGCAGGTACAGACGCTCATCTGGCCCGTAGATTTTATCTCCCACGATCGGGTGGCCTAACGAGGCCAGATGCACGCGGATCTGGTGCGTCCTACCGGTTCGTGGGATCGCGCGCACGATGCTGAACTGTTCGCCTGCAGTCGTGCTGCGACGGAACCGTTGCTCGACGGCGAAATCTGTAATCGCCGAAGCGCCTGCCGGATGCACGGCTTGCTTTAGCCAGATGGCGGATGGCTCCTGAGTGCCCTGCCGGAGAAGCGGCGCATCAACCGCCGTCGTTTGCCATTTCGGCCAGCCCCACACGATCGCTAGGTATTCCTTCGCGATCCGTTGCCGCTGCATCAGCAGCCCGAACTCGCGCGCGGCGGCAGCCGTTTTGGCCACCAGGACGAGACCGCTGGTTTCGCGATCGAGGCGGTTCACGATCGAAACCTGCCCGCCGTTCGCGATCTCGAACGCGAGCAGGCTTCGCAACTCGCTCCAGAGCGTACGCGCGCCAGTGGGCTTCGTCGGATGGGCGAGGAGAAACGGCGGCT
>DATHXZ010000213.1:0-1608 GCA_035459405.1 Chthoniobacterales bacterium | reverse complement strand
GAATACGGCGGTTCGTTCGAGAATCGAACGCGCGCGTTGCGTGAAACGGTCGACGCCGTGCGACGCGTCTGGCCGGAGCGCTACCCGCTGATTGTGCGCATGTCGGCGACCGACTGGGTGCCCGGCGGGTGGGACATCGATGAAGCGGTGCAACTCGCCCGCGGTCTGAAATCGCTCGGCGTCGATATGATCGACTGCTCTTCCGGTGGCGCGGTGCCGCACGCGCGGATTCCGATTGGGCCTGGGTACCAGGTGCACTTCGCGGAGCGGATTCGGCGCGAGGCTGGAATCGCCAGTGCGGCGGTCGGCATGATCACAGAGCCGGAGCAGGCGAACGACATCATCACCTTGGGTCGTGCCGATATCGTCCTGCTGGCGCGAGAACTTCTGCGCGAACCATACTGGCCGTTAAAAGCCGCCGCTGAATTAGGCGCCGAGCTCAACCCTCCGGTCCAATATGCGCGCGCGTTCGTGAAACGATAATGTCGAGACCGTGAGTCCTGTCTGGCCAGTTATTCTCTTCTACAAATACGTGCCGATCACGGATCCGCACGCGTTCGCGCAGCAACAACGTGAGTTCTGTGCTTCGTTGCGGCTGAAGGGTCGAGTGCTGATCGCAACAGAGGGCATCAACGGTACGCTGGCCGGACCGCCCGCTGCGATTGACCAGTACATCGAGGCTTTGAAGTCCGATGCGCGCTTTGCAGATGTCGCTTTCAAGCTCAGCGCTGGCGACGAGAAGACATTCCCGAAGCTGGTGGTGAAACAGCGGCCGGAGATTGTCACGCTCGGTGCCGGACCACTAGAATCCGATCAGCACAACCACCTGTCGCCCGCCGAGTGGAAGCGGATGATCGAAGAGGATCCGGATGTTGTGTTGCTCGACGTGCGCAATCGCTTCGAGTCCGATGCCGGAAGGTTCAAAGGCGCAGTCGTGTCCAACATCGAGAACTTTCGCGACCTGCCCGGCTACGTCGACGAGCTCGAGCCGCTGAAGGCGAAGAAGGTGCTGATGTATTGCACAGGCGGGATTCGCTGCGAGAAGGCGTCCGCGTTGCTCCGGAGTCACGGCTTCAACGACGTGTTTCAGCTACACGGAGGGATTGTGACGTATCAGGAGCAATTCGGAAACGAGCACTGGCAGGGCGAGTGTTTCGTCTTCGATCAGCGGATGACGCTGCGCATCGATGACGGGCTTGTGCAGATCGGACGCTGCGCACATAGCGGTCGACCAACGAGCAGGTTCGTCAATTGCCTCCATGATCCCTGCCACAAGCTCTACCTGCTGGCGGAGGAGACTGAACGCGAGAGTCGCGACTACCTGCTGTGTCGCGAATGTCTCGGAAGTGGCCTCACGTCCGACACGGCTGAGTATCCGAGTTGTAGGGCGGGCGCTCCGCCTGCCCAGTCTCTCTCTCGCGCGATCTGAGACTCGGCAAGCGAAGCGCTTGCCCTACAACCTATCGCGCAGCGCCGCCGCGGTGGTTTAGCGGAGCCGCTCGCCGACGTAGATCATGTGGGCGAAGCGCTTCGCGCGCTCGTGTGCTTTCGCGGGGTATTCCTCTGCATGAAAGCTCGCTCGCGTGAGCGCCTCACGGAAGGCAGGTT
>DATHXZ010000212.1:0-5179 GCA_035459405.1 Chthoniobacterales bacterium | reverse complement strand
GCACCAGGCACGAACGACGCTTGTTACTTCTTCAGGCAATTCGCCGAGCTGATCGACGAGCAGCGCTAGCCTGTAGCCGCTTCGCTGTGCGAAGCGCTGGAGCGCCGATGACACTCGCCGCGCGTCCCACAGGGACGCAGCTACAGCCACGGCTGCAGTCGCCACGGGGACGCGGCGAAAGCTAACCCCGCAGCCGCATTGCCACGACCTCCTGCAGCATGTGCAGGCTGTCGTGGATGAAATGGACTTTGCTGCCTTCGTGATGGTTCCAGCGCACCGGAATTTCCCGCATCCGCAGACCCGCTTTGTGCGCGAGATACAACAGCTCGACATCGAAACCGAACCCCTCGCTGTGCGCCTTCGCGAGCACCGGCCGGAACGTATCCAGCCGGAATGCCTTGAACCCGCATTGTGTGTCCCAGAATGGCAGCCCGGTCGAGACACGCACCAGCAGGTTAAACACGCGGCCTCCTTGCTCGCGTCCCCACGACTGCCGTGTGCCGATGAGGCGCCGGTCGAGCGCGCGCGAACCGAACGCCACGTCCACCTGACCCACGCTGATCGGCTCGATCAGCTTCGAAGCTTCGTCGATCGGTGTGGAAAGATCCGCATCCGAGAATAGCGCAATGGGACGCGCTGCCGCGCGCAATCCGTCTCGCACGGCTGCGCCTTTGCCGCGATTCGGGCTGTGCTGAATCAGTCGGGTCTCGAGTTCTCTCGCACTCTCGAATACCCCCCGCACGACACCGGCGGTGTCATCGCTCGACCCGTCATCCACAACGATGATTTCACTGCCCGGGCTAGCCGCAGACAGGTAGCTCGACGCCTGCACAAGCGTATCGCCTATTCTGTGCCCCTCGTTGAACGCGGGGATGATGAGAGAGAAAGCAGGAACCATCAGATCACGCGAGAGGCGGGCATGTGAGACGTAGCAAGCCCGCGCGTATTTACAACCGCGGCGCGATGTAGCTTCCGCTGCCCCAGCGGCGCGCGGTTGTAGGCCGGGCGCTTCGCCTGGCCAGTGGAATGAAGTTGGGCAGGCGAAGCTCCCGCCCTACAATCGCGCACTCTCCCCCCCGCCGGCATGCGCACGCGGACAGTTTCGCCTTTTTCCTGCTGACGAACTGGGGCAACTTCCCCGTCACCATGGCGGAAGCAGCGCGGAGCGAGGCTGAAGGCAGCGAGCTCATCTCGACGAATCCCGTCGAGGTTGTGCAGGGTGTCGGCCACCTCGGCCGGAGCTTCCTCGGTGAGATCGGAAGCATGTTCTGGTTCATCGTGAACACCGTCACCGAGACGTTCGAGAACATGCGGCGCGGGCGCGCTCCATTCCGCGCGTCGAGCTTTTTTCGCCATACCGAGCGTGCCGGGGTGGGTTCGGTGCCGCTCGTTGCGATGGTGTCATTCTTCCTCGGCCTAACGATGGCGCTACTCACCGGCTACCAGCTCGAGCGCTTTGGTACCGAGCGGCTCGTGCCCGGTTTGGTGGCGATCGCATTCACACGCGAGCTCGGGCCGCTGCTCACCGGGATCATGCTCGCGGCGCGGATCGGCGCCGCGTTCACTGCGGAACTCGGCACGATGCAGGTCTCCGAAGAAGTGGAAGCGATCGAAGCGATGGGCATCAGCCCGCTGCGTTTTCTCGTCGCGCCACGAATGCTTGCGCTCATTTCGTTGATGCCATGCCTGTCCGTAATTTCGAGCCTGGCTGCGATCTTCGCGACCAGCCTGATCTCACGCGCGTACTTCAACATCGCGTGGGTCTACTTCACCGATCTGGTGCTCACGAATTTGCTCATTCGCGACATCATCACGGGCATCATCAAGAGCTTCCTCTTCGGGCTGCTGATCGGCGCGATCGCCTGCCATCGCGGGCTTCACGTCAAAGGCGGCGCCGCCGGTGTCGGCACGTCGACCACGTCGAGCGTCGTCACCGCCATCACGGCCGTGATCGCCTTCGACACGATCTTCAACATCGTCTACGTCGTCTTCTTCCCGTGAGCGCGCCGACACCGCACGTCGTCGAGCTGCGGAACATCCGTCTGCACTTCGATGAAAAGAAAGTGCTCGATGACGTCTCGTTAGTCGTGGAGCCGCTCGACCGGATCGTCGTCATGGGCCAGAGCGGTAGCGGCAAGAGCACGATCCTGCGACTCATCCTCGGCATCCTCGCGCCGACCAGCGGCAAAGTGTTCTTCAAGCAGTTCGAGATCTCGCGGCTGTCGCGGCGCAAACTTCAGCGAATCCGCGCGCGCATCGGAATGGTCTATCAATACTCAGCCCTGCTCAGCTCGCGCACGGTGCGCGATAACGTTGCCCTGCCGCTCGAGGAGCTGACAAAAAAAAGCCGCGACGAGGTCGATCGCATCGTGGATGAGAAGCTGGATTTGGTCGGGATGGCCGACGTGAAGGATCAAATGCCTAGCGAACTCAGCGGCGGTATGCGCAAGCGCATCAGCCTGGCGCGCGCGCTGGTGATGGAACCCGAGCTGATCCTGTTCGACGAGCCGTCCGCCGGCTTGGATCCTGTAATCAGCTCGGTCGTCGACGAACTAATTATCAGCCTGACCGAGCAATCGAAGGTAACCTCGGTGATCGTCACCCACGAAATGGAGAGTGCGTTCCGCATTGGCACGAAAATGGCAATGCTGTATCGCGGAAAGATCATTGAAGTGGGCCCGCCCGATCAGTTCCGCGATTCGACCAACCCGGTTGTCTCGCAGTTCCTGAGCGGCAGCACCGAAGGACCAATCCTGGAAGGAACCAAAGATGCAGTTGCGGCGAAATGAAATCCTGACGGGGGTGCTGGTGCTCGCCACCGTCGCGGTGCTCACGGGCGTCCTGATCCTGCTTGGTGCGCCGGGGCTGTTCAAGCCGCTGGTCACCTACAAGATCTACTTCGATAACGCCGGCGGCATCAAACTCGGCGCGCCAGTGTTGCTCGCAGGTCGGAAGATCGGACAGGTCGAGAGCCTGCATTCGCCAGTGCCGCCAGAAGAAGGCGCGAACGTGGACGCGCGGGCTGACGCCGTTCGCCCGCCCGGCGCAAGCCCGACACCGACACCTGTCGCGAACAGGCCCAAGTACGAGGCGCGCATCGACGTGCGCGTCGATAAGGATGCCGTCGTCTACAAAGACGCGCGTGCCCGGCTGATTACCCTCGGCTTGCTCGGCGAGACTGCGATCGATTTCACTCAGGGCAACCAAACCTCTAAACGCGCAGAGGACGGCGAAGCCTACGCCGGCGAGCGCGTGCCGGATTTCGGCGAAGCGATCGCGAAGATGCTCGACGTCGTTCAGCCAGTCGCCGCGGAGGCGACCCAGACGCTGAAGGAATTGCAGACGACGGCGAATAACCTGAGCAAAATTACAGACGAGCAGTCGCAGTTGAACATGGCGCTCGCGCAGATGCGCACGTTCGCCGAGAACCTCACGACGATGACTGCGAGCGACAGCCCTCTTCAGCTCGCGCTCAAGAACGTCGAGAGCGTCAGCGGTAATCTAAACAAGATCACCACCGACATCACCGAGAACGACAACATCAGCGTCACGCTGCAAAATTTCCGCGATTCCTCCGACAAGCTGAAGTCGGCGATGAACGATCTCGCACCTGACCTCAAGGCCACCGGCGAAAACGTCCAGCAGCTGACCGACACGGTGAAGCGCCAGCCCTGGCGTCTGGTCTGGCCGAGCACGAAGAAGTATCCGGAAGATGAACAACGCGCCGCCGGCAGCGACACGATTACGGTGCGGAAAACAACGCGTGCTCAGCGACAGAATGCCGCCGCACCGTCACCGACACCGCGACGAAGGCGCGACGTGCTCTACCCGGGCGGGTAGGGACATCGCGCTGCGATGTCCGACGCGTGTGGCAGTCCCTGGAAGCTATAAACGTCGACAGCGCGAGCAACGCGCCTCGGACGCCGCAGCGCGGCGTCCCTACCCCGCTGTCGCCGTCGCGAGCCGCGATTGCAGGAAGCTCATGACGGCAGCTTCGACCGCCTGGAGGTCTGGTAAGTTGTTGGCCAGCGCTTCCTCGGTCTTGCGCTTCAATCCTTCGATCATGTTGCCGCTGAGGTAGGTCTCGAGAACGGCAGGGTGCACGTAGCATTTGCGACAAACCGCAGGCGTGTTGCCGAGGATTTTCGAGACGGCGTTGATCGCAGTCTTCACGTTCGCCTTTCCCTGCTTCTTGTTCTCGAACGGGTCGACAGCATTCAATGCCACGGCCGCGAGGACGGTTCCGGCCCAGGTCCGGAAATCCTTCGCGGTGAAATCTTCCCCGGTGATCTCGCGAAGATAATCGTTCACATCCTGCGACTTGATGTCCTGCACCGTGCCGTCGTCGCATAGATACGCGAACAGTTCCTGACCGGGGAGATCCTGCGCTTTCTTGACGATCCGCGCGAGGCGGCGATCGGTGACTTGGACCTCGTGGTTCACACCGCTCTTCCCGCGGAATTTGAACCGCACCTTCGTCCCCTTCACATCGACGTGCTTGTTCCGCATTGTCGTTAGGCCGTAGGAGTTGTTCGTCCGCGCGTACTCCTCGTTCCCGACGCGAATGAACGTGCGCTCCATGATCGAGATGATCGTGGCGAGCACCTTGTTCTTTGGCAGGCCGGGCAGCGCGAGGTCTTCTTCGACCCGCTTCCGGATCTTCGGCAACGCCGCACCAAAGATCAGCATCTTGTCGTACTTCGTCTCGTCGCGCGCTTCTCGCCATTTCTCGTGATAGCGATACTGCTTCCGCCCACGAGCATCGCGGCCGGTCGCCTGGAGGTGGCCGTTGGATGTCGGGCAAATCCAAACGTCGGTATACGCCGGAGGGATCGCAAGCCGACCGATGCGCAGCAGCCGTGCCTCATCGGTGATCGGGTTCCCCTTGGTGTCGAAAAACTCGAAGTCGTCGCCCTTCTTTTTGCGCGTGTAACCCGGCTGATCATCGCTCACGTAGCGCAAGCCCGCTTCCTCGGCCGCTTCAGCCGGATCGGTGACGATCCCGAGGTCGGCGATCTTGTTCGCCTCTTTCTCGAGGTCAGGGGCAGACGTAGCCACGCATTCAATACGTGCGACGCCCGCATGCAGGCTGCACTAGTTCGCAGCCGACGCGGCGGCTAAGCCCCGTAGCTTTTCGTGAACTTCTTCCGCGACTCTCCCTCAGTTGAGCCGGGCTGCG
>DATHXZ010000211.1:0-3358 GCA_035459405.1 Chthoniobacterales bacterium | reverse complement strand
GCTCTCATCCACGCCGAAGTGCGGCTCGAACATCTCGGGCGAATGCACCTCCTCATAGCCGAGTTTCGCCTCCTCGAGAATTTTCGGCTCGAGCTCGAACTGCACGAACTCCTCGATCCCCTTGCCCTGCAGCAGCACCTTCGGCCCTTTCTCGTAGACGGCGATGCTGAGCTTGTCCTTCTGCGCGAAGAACAAGGTGTAAGGCCGCTCGGCAAACTTGAACCCGAGCTCATCCACCAGCGCGCGCAGCTTCGTCGCCTGCTCGTTCGTGAGTGGGTGCGTGTACGAATTCATTCTCGACTGAAAACATCGAACGCCGAACATCGGGCATCGAACATCGAATGCAGAGCTGTTGGATAGCGCATGGTCCGTTCGATGTTCGGCATTCGATATTGGATGTTCGATGTTAAATTCATCTACTCAGTTCGCGCGGCGCCTTCTCTCCTGGTATCGCAAACACGGCCGCGATCTTCCCTGGCGCCGCACGCGCGATCCGTATGCGATCCTCGTCTCGGAGTTGATGCTCCAGCAGACGCAGGTCGCCACGGTGATCCCATACTACAGTCGCTGGCTCCAGCGCTTCCCGGATTTCGCCGCTCTCGCCGCGGCATCGGAGTCAGACGTGTTACATGCCTGGCAAGGACTCGGCTACTACGCACGCGCGCGCAATCTCCACGCCGCCGCCAGGTCGATCGTGAACGACCACGGCGGTGTGTTCCCCGTATCAAACATCGAAGCGCAGAAGCTGCCGGGGCTGGGTCGCTACACCGCGCACGCCGTCGCGACCTTCGCGCGCGACGAGTCGGTGCCGATCGTCGAGGCAAACACGACCCGCCTCTTTGCCCGTCTGTTAAATCTGCAAACCAGAACCGACTCGACCGTCGGCCAAAACGAATTGTGGAACTTCGCCAGCGCGATCGTGCCAGAACGCAGAGCCGGCGCATTCAACTCCGCGCTCATGGATCTGGGCGCGCTCGTTTGCGTCCCCGGCAAACCAAATTGCCGCGAGTGCCCGGTGCGTAGCTTCTGCCGGGCAGAGAATCCCGCCACGCTGCCTTTGAAGAAGCAGCGCGCGACGCTCAAGCAAATGATCGAAGCGCATCATTTCGTCGAGAGATCCGGCCGCGTGCTTCTCGAGCAATCCACGGGTCGCTGGCGTGGCATGTGGATTTTGCCACGCCTGAAGCGGCCGGGCCGGGCCGCGCGGCTGCTACACCGCTCGCATTTTCCATTCACCCACCATCGGGTCAGGCTCGATGTCTTCGAGGCGCCGTCACTTCGGGCGTCTGCATCGCATCGCTGGTTTGCGTTGCATGAGATCGAGTCGATTCCATTGCCGTCTCCACACCGGCGGGCGTTGAACGCGATCGTCCATTCAGCCAACCGCGCCCGCTCGACTTCGCGCCGATTGACGCGAGAAGTATCCCCACGATGCGCTCGATGACCGGTTATGGCCGCGGCGAAGCCGATCACGCGGGCGTGAAATTCAGCGTCGAGCTGAACTCCGTAAACCGGAAGCAAAGCGACATCGTCATCAATCTCCCACGCGAATTCGCCGAGCTCGAACCGCGCATCCGCCAGGCGATCAACGAGAAGCTTTCCAGAGGACGAACGAGCGTCATCGTCTCTGCGCAGGATAGCGCGAACGGTTCACGCAAACTCGCGCTCGACACCGCACTCGCTCGCTCCTATCACGACGCCGTCCGTGCCCTGCAGAAGGAGCTAAACGCCCCCGGCGAAATCAGCATCGGGACAATCTTGCAGGCGCCAGGCGTGATGCGGTTTTCCGAAAACAGCATTGATGCCGAACAAGCCTGGCCGCCCGTCGAACGAGCACTCGGCGCCGCACTCTCCGAACTGGTGAAGATGCGCGAACGGGAAGGTAAACACCTCGCGAAAGACCTGAGGCAACGGCTGAAGCTGATCCGCCGCGAGATCAAAGAGGTCGGCCGCCTTTTTCCCGATGTGGTGAAGAAGTATCGCGCGGCCTTGTTTGAGCGGATCAAGAAAGCCGGCGTCGATGTTGGCGTCGAAGACGAGCGACTCCTGAAGGAAGTGTCGCTATTCGCTGACCGGTCCGACATTTCAGAAGAACTCACACGGCTCGCGAGTCATCTCACGCAGTTCGAGCAGCAGCTGAGCAAAAACGAACCGGTCGGCCGCACGCTCGAGTTCATCACCCAGGAAATCTTTCGCGAGCTGAACACGCTCGGCGCAAAAGCGAACGATGCGGCGATTTCGCAGCGCGTCGTCTTCTGCAAAGCCGAGCTCGAGAAGATCCGCGAGCAGATCCAAAACCTTGAGTAAGCAATTCACGCGCAGGGGCATCTTGTTCGTTGTTTCTGCGCCATCCGGCGCAGGCAAGACAACGCTCTGCGACGCGCTGCGCCAGACGCCCGATTTCGTTTACTCCGTCTCGTGCACCACACGCGCACCGCGCGCCGGCGAGATCGAAGGCGAGGATTACCAGTTTCTCTCCGAAGAGGAATTCGTGCGGCAGATGGAAGCCGGTGAATTCCTCGAGTACGCGAAAGTGCACGAGCATTACTACGGCACGTTGCGCGCGCCGATTCGCGCGGATCTCGACAGCGGCGTCGACGTCCTGATCGATGTCGACACGCAGGGCGCCGCGTCTATTCGCAACTACGACGACCCCTTCATCCGCGAGGCGTTGTGCGACGTCTTCATCATGCCGCCTGATCTTGATGAACTGCGCCGCCGCCTCACGAGACGCGGCACCGAGACGGAGCAGCAGGTTGAGCTCCGCCTGAAGAATGCAGCGCAGGAGATGGAGCTCTGGCGAGATTACCGCTACACGATCATCAGCAAATCGATGGAAGAGGATTTGCTGAAATTTCGCCACATCATGGGTGCGGAGCGCTACCTCAGCCGCCGCCTGCTCCTCAGCTAAACGGCAGCGATGCAAGAGAACCCGCAGCGCAAGAATCGGAAATGTGTGGTGCTCGGCGTCAGCGGTTCGATCGCTGCCTACAAATCAGCTGAGTTGACGAGCCTGCTCTACAAGCAAGGGCACGAGGTATTCGTCGTGATGACGCGCGATGCGACCGAGTTCATCACTCCGCTGACGTTGCAGACGTTGTCGAAGAACCCTGTGATGACCGGCTTCTACGATGAGAAGGAAAACTGGCGGCCGGGGCACATCCAGCTCGCAGATCGCGCCAACCTCCTTCTCATCGCACCGGCCACTGCACACATCATCGCCGAGCTCGCGAACGGGCTCGCTGGTCATCCACTTGCGGCAATCGCGCTCGCCACCCGTGCGCAGATTCTTGTTGCGCCGGCGATGAACGGGAAAATGTGGGAGCATCCCGCGACGCAGGAGAACGTCCTTAAGCTG
>DATHXZ010000210.1:0-4512 GCA_035459405.1 Chthoniobacterales bacterium | reverse complement strand
GTTGCCGCGCTGCAGCTCGAGCCCACCGGCGCTCTTGTCGTGACGGAAGGTCTCGTCACGACAGTCCAGATGATGCGTTACCCGGCTGAGGTGAGTCAGTTCCTCACCTATCGCATCAGCATGTCGATGCAGTATCGCGATAACAGCTACACGATTCCACTAGCGAAGAACAACAAGCTTGCCGGATTGCTGCTGCGCTATGATCCACGCTCGCAGGTGCTCGATGCCATCCCCGCACCAATCATCGCTCACTTCCTCAAAGAGGCCGACGACCAGAACTACCGCGGCTTCCCCTCCGGCGGCTTCAGCTTCTTCCCAACCCGTGATCCGCAGCTGCGCAAGTTCGCGGGCCAGACCGGCAAGCCCGGCGGCGTTTACGTCATGAGCGTCGAACCGAACATGCCGGCGGCTAAAGCGGGCCTGCAGGTTGGCGACATCATCATGGCGATCGGCAACAACGAGATTGACGCGAATGGCAACTACGTTGATCCGATGTACGGCAAGATCGAGTTCACCAACCTCATCACTTCTCGCGCATTCGCCGGCGACAGCGTGCCCTTCCAGATCCAGCGCGCCGGCAAGCCGATGCAGATCAACGTCGTGCTCGAGCGGCGCGCAGCTGAGGACTATGTCATACCGCCATACACCGTCGACAAGCCCCCGTCCTACGTCGTGCTCGGCGGGCTCATCTTTCAGGAACTAACGCGGCAATATCTTAAGGAGTGGGGCGGAAACTGGCAAAAGGACGCACCACAACGGCTCGTCTATCTTGACCGCTTCCAATCCGAGCTTTTCCCTGAAGGAAATCGGCGCGTCGTCGTTATGACGCAGGTGCTGCCGGCGAACAGCACGATCGGCTATGATGAGTTTGGTTATCTTCAGGTCACGAAGGTGAACGGACGCGAAGTGAAGTCGTTGCGCGATGTCGCCGAAGCAGCAGCCCAGCCCGTGGACGGCTTTGTCAAAGTCGAGACCCACGAGGATCCGAAGCAGCTTGCGCTCGACGCCTCCCAGATTGCGGAAGAGGCGCAATCGATTCAGGAAAACTACGGGTTGCCGGCGCTTCAGCGGCTGGATTAACCGGGCGTGAGCGCCGCTTCAGCGCTCCTGCGCGAGGAACCGCTCGACTTCGCTCTCGTAGGTGTGGAACGGATCGCCCATGACGAGGAAGTCACGACTCTCGCACGCGACTGAGTCCCAGTTGATCACGTAAGGCAGCTTTCGGTCACGGAACCACGCGACCGCCCTGGCGCGACCCGCGGCACGGGTGTTCGCCGGCGGCACTCTCATTGCATCGCTGCGACGGATGCTGTTGTTCCACTCACCGATGCGCTTCGCGCCGTCGACGCCGAAGAACAGTCCCTTCGCAGGGTCGATGTTGTGGTATTCGAGATCGAGGCTCTGCAGCCATGGATCATCCCAGCTGACGTCCTCCGCGGCCATGAACGTCTCGAGCAGCCACCTCTTCGTTACCCAGTCGACGCCGCCGAGCAACGCCTCGGGCTTGTTCGCGAGCGCCTCGAGAGTGAAGCTCCAGCTCTCGAGCACCCAATCGGTCTCTTCGTCGCGGCCACCGAGGTGCTGCTGCGCGAGCCGCTGGAACTGCCACTGCACGTCGAGACTGCCGATCGTATTGCCGTTCTCGAGTCTGACCAGCCATGCGCGCGTCGGATCACGCGAGACGTCACGCGTGCTTTGCACCGCATCGAGCAGGATGAGGTCTTTCGGGAGCCGCCCCTGCTCGAGCAACGTCAACACGCAGGCCGTGGTGCCGATCTTTAAGGCCGTTGCGAACGGACTCATGTTCGAATCGCCGATTAGGAGGTGGAGGCGTCGGTACCTGCGGTAGTCGGCGAGCGGCTCGTCGCGCGCGTTGATGATCGCCCGGTTGAACTGCACCCATTGATAGATGTCGTTCACGATGTGATCGGCGCGTTGGCTGATCTGGAAATCAACACGCGCGGCATTTGGTGGAACCTCGAAATCGAACGCGAGCGGATTCGCCTCCCCTACTCTGCCGGCGCCGGTGAAGATCTGGCGCGTCGCGAGAAAGGCGAGCAAAGTGCCGAGCACCGCGGGCGTGAATTGCGCCTCGCGCCGCATCAGGTAATTCTCGTGGCAGCCGAACGTCGCACCGGTGTGATGATCGACGTTGTTCTTGATGAACGAGACGCGATCCGTCACACCGAGAGCTTCGAGCGCCGACTGCAGCAGCTCGTCGCCCGCGAGGTCGTAGGCGACCATGTCGCGCAAATTCAGACACTCGGGCGACGCGTACTCGATGTGGCCCATGTCGAGATACATGCGGCCGCCGTTCAGCAGGAATCCACCGTTCCCTGGCGGCTCTTCATAGTCGCGATAATGAAGATCGACGGCGCCAGCCTGTGCGCTCCTGAAGAGGAAATTCTTGATGCGCGCGGGCCAGCTTTCGCCACCGACGTGAGCACCGCTCCCATTGACGAGGCACCCATACTCCGTCTCGATCCCGACGATGCGGTCCATCCCGCTCTACGATGCTTCGCAATCCCGCAGCTGCAAAGTCGTTCGCACAGAACGTGCACGCGGTGGTGGACGCGTGGGCGCCTAACGAACGCTTGAATTCGCACTCCTGCCGGCGCAGAGTGTCTTCCCGATGAGCAATTTACAGCTCAGAAGCCCAGCCGCCAAAGTCGGCGGCGTGGTATACTTCGGGCGCATGCTGGACAAGATCCGCGCCGATGCAAAAGGCGAGCTGCCTGCGGTCTATCAGGCGAATCTCGGGAAAGGCTTCGACGCAAATTGCACTGCGTTTCTGCGCGTCGACTACAAGCAGCTCGGCGAGCTGGTGAAGCAGGGCGGCAGCGATGAGGAAATCTTGAACTGGTGCTTCGTCAACGGGCGGAGACCTGCGGACGACGAGATCTACGTCTGGAACGAGTTCATGCGGAAGCGTGGGTGGAATGATGAGATCACGGAGTTCCTCGTCCGCCGCAAGAACGAAGCCGGCATGGCAGGTCGTTCCGAGATCAAAACGATGTTCGAGTTCATCGATGTCGATGAAGGTCGCTCGCTGCCCGCGCTCGGCGTCGAGCGGAAGGGTAGTCCTGACGCAGCGACGAAGCGCCAGTGATTCTTACCGCGCCGGCGGAGTCGCCCCGATCTCATGCGGCGGAGGCGGCGGCTGCGTGCGGTAATCGATGATTTTCCAGACGCAAAGGACAACCGCAATTACGACAATGGTCGCAAAAATCATCCTGCCGCGACTCGGCTGAACGTCCTTTGGCGGCTGCTCCGCCATGCGCTACTCGGCGAGCGTATCGATTCGTTCGGCGAGGCTAAAATCGAGATCCGTCAGGCCGCCCTTGCTGTGCGTGGAGAGGATCAGCCGCACCTTGTTGTAGCGGATGTCGATGTCTGGATGATGCTCCTCATCTTCGGCCACTTCGGCGACAGCGGTGACGAAATCGACCGCTTCCGTGAAGTCGTCAAACTCGAACGTCCGCTCGATGTGCTTCTTCTCGAGCTCCCACTCGGGCACCTTCTTCAGGCGGTTCTTGAGGTCGTCCGATTTGATCAGCTCAGCCATAACGTGGGAACGTGTAACACCCCCGAAACCTTTTGCAATGGACGCCGCGCAGGTTTTCTCTCGCGGTTTGGCGGGCTAAATCAGCTCGCATTTTGCACGCTGGTTTCGGCGGTTCTGCCGTTATTCGCCGCTGCCGAAACGCGCAGCCGTGTCCGATTTGACGCCTCTGGGTTCATCCGCTAATAAGGCAATTCCTGAGCGCCCGTAGCTCAACTGGATAGAGCATCTGACTACGGATCAGAAGGTTTGAGGTTCGAATCCTCACGGGCGCGCTCTCTCCATGCGAACGCTCTTCCGAGCAGCCGTTTATCTGCGGTTCAACGCACCGCTTCGATCGGCGCCTGATATCTCGGCTTACCCGTGGCTGCGCCCGAGAACAGCGACCAGGCACCGAAGAAAACCACGCCGGCCACGAACCCGGTGAGCAAGCCGTAGACAATGATGACCTGCGGTGCGCGTTCGAGAAGTCCAGGTGGCGGATCTTTATGCATGGCTGGCGATTATTCGTATTTCATGAGTATTGCGGACTTAACGCTGGGAGGCGCGGACGGCATCGTCCCTGCTCCATAGGAATGCGATGGAAGTCTACTGGATTGGCTTAATCGGGTGGCTTGCAATTCTCGGCCTGCAGCTGCTATTCGGACGCGCGGCGCGCTCAAAGCGCCGCTCGATTGCGAACGTCGGCCGCCGTTGAGCTGCGCTCCCATGCGGGACGTGGATTAGCGGAAATGCGGTCGAATTTGCTCGTATCTCTTCGGTCCGATCCCTGCCACATCGATCAACGCATCAGCCGTGTTGAACGGCCGCCGATCGATAATGCGCTGCGCCAGCACTGGTCCGATCCCCGGGATCTGTAGGAGATCCTCGGAGGCGGCTGTGTTCACGTCGAGGTGCCCAGTGCAGGTGCCGCGCCAGCGAGCGGCATCTTCGCCAACCGAGGGACACCC
>DATHXZ010000209.1:0-5047 GCA_035459405.1 Chthoniobacterales bacterium | reverse complement strand
TGAGGGCTTCGCCAGCGCCCCCCTGGCGCGGGCCGGGCAATCTCCGTTCGCAAAAACGCCGAAGCGGGCTACCTTGCTGGCCCGCAAAATGAACCAGCTAGAGATCCAGGATTTACACGCGACGATCGGCGAGAACGAGATCCTCCGCGGCCTTTCGTTGACCGTGCCAAAAGGCGAAGTGCACGCCATCATGGGGCCGAACGGCTCGGGCAAAAGCACGCTGGCCAAAATCATCGCCGGGCATCCCGATTACACCGTCACGAGCGGCGCAGTGCTGATGGATGGCGAGAACATTCTCGAGCTGGAACCCGACGAACGCGCGCGGAAAGGCATCTTCCTCGCCTTCCAATACCCGAGCGAAATCCCCGGCGTCACGATCGCGAATTTCCTCCGCGCCGCCGTGCAAGCGCGATTGCCGGAAGGCGAAGAGCTCGAGGCGGTCGAATATTACCAGCGGCTTTACGAGAAGATGGACATGCTCGAGATGCCGCGCGCATTCACTTCGCGCTCGGTGAATGAAGGATTTTCCGGCGGCGAAAAGAAACGGAACGAGATCCTGCAGATGGCGATGTTGGAGCCGACCTATGCCGTGCTCGATGAGACGGATAGCGGGCTCGACATCGACGCGTTGAAAATCGTCGCGAATGGCGTCAACGCGCTGCGCGGACCGAATCTGGGCGTGCTGTTGATCACGCACTATCAGCGTTTGCTCGACTACATCGTCCCGGATCACGTGCACGTGATGGTGCAGGGGCGCATCGTGCGCAGCGGCGACAAAAATCTCGCATTGGAACTGGAAGAAAAGGGCTACGACTGGGTGCGCGATCAGGTCGGCGAGCCGGCACTCGCGTAAAGAATTATGGTTACCGACACAACGACAACAACCGAAGAATCACCACTCGGCCTCGCGACGACTGCCGCGGGCGACTTCTTCTACCCGGAGACGCACGTCCACGACGCAGGCACCGGGCTCACAGAAAAGACGATTCACTACATCTCGGACGTGAAGGAGGACCCGGATTGGGTCCGCGAGTTCCGCCTCAAGGCGCTGAACACATTCCTGAGCAAGCCGATGCCGACGCATTGGGCGAGCAAGGATCTCGAAGCGATCGTCTTCGACAACATCCGGTATTACCTGAGCAGCGGCACGCAGGCGAAACGCAGCTGGGAAGACGTCCCCGATGATGTGAAGCGCACGTTCGAACGGCTCGGGATCCCGGAGCAGGAGCGAAAGTTTCTCGCCGGCGTGGAAGCGCAGTTCGACAGCGAAGCGGTCTACTCAAACATCAAGAAAGCGGTCGGCGAGCAGGGCGTCATTTTCGTTGGCAGCCGCGAAGGCTTGAAGGATCACCCGGAAATTTTCCGCAAGTGGTTCGGCAAGGTCATCCCGACCGGCGACAACAAGTTCAGCGCGCTTAACTCCGCGGTGTTCAGCGGCGGTTCGTTCATTTACGTCCCGCCCGGCGTGAAGGTGAAGCATCCCCTTCAGGCTTACTTCCGGATTAACGCCGAGAATTTCGGTCAGTTCGAGCGCACGCTCATCATCGTAGATGAAGGCGCGGAGCTGACCTACATGGAAGGTTGCACGGCGCCGAAATTCAATACCGCGACGCTGCACAGCGCGGTGGTGGAGCTCGTGGCGATGAAAGGCGCGAAGATCCAGTACATCACCGTGCAGAACTGGTCGGCGAACGTTTTCAATCTCGTGACGAAACGCGCCATCGCGCACGAAGAAGCCGAGGTGAAGTGGATCGACTGCAACATCGGCTCCCGCCTGACGATGAAGTATCCAGGCGTGATCCTGAAGGGCCGCAAAGCGCGCGGCGAAGTGCTCTCGATCGCGCTCGCCAGCAATGGCCAGCATCAGGACACCGGCGCAAAGATGATCCACGCCGCCGATGAAACTTCGAGCAACATCATTTCGAAGAGCATCAGCATCGGCGAAGGGCGCGCTACGTATCGCGGCCTCGTGCAGATCCCGAAGCACCTGAAGAACTGCAAGAACAACACCGAATGCGACGCGTTGCTAATCAACGCCAACAGCCGCACCGACACCTACCCCGCGATCACCGTTCGTGGCACCGGCAACGCCGTGCAGCACGAGGCGAGCGTATCGCAGGTTTCGGCCGAGCAGATCTTCTACATGCAGCAGCGCGGCCTCTCGGAAGCGCAGGCCATGAGCCTGAGCGTGAACGGATTCGTCAACGACCTCGTGCGCGAGTTCCCGATGGAATACAGCGTCGAGCTCAAGCGCCTGATCGAGCTTGAGATGGAAGGGTCCGTCGGCTAGCTTCGGCCTGCCAGCGAAACGCACTGTAGCGGCGGTCTATGACCGCCGTTCGCGTCTCAGGAGCAGACGATGAGCAACCAGACAGCAGCCGTTCTCGACGAAGTGATCGCATCCGCGCCGCAGCACGAAACCGCGAGTGCCGCGCACGCGATTCTCTCCGGCATCCCCGAAGGCCGTAGCGCTGGTCTTCCAGCCTGGTTTCGCGAACGTCAACAGGATGGTTGGACGCGCTTCACGTCTCTCCCAGTGCCGACACGCAAAGAGCAGGCGTGGCGTTTCTCGAATGTCGCCGCGCTTGACCTGAGCGCCTTCTCGTTAGGCGGGCCGGTCCGGCAGGTCGAACGATTGGAGATTCTCGAGCGTTCGGCGGGTCTGGAGACGGTCGCCGGTCGGCTGATCTTCGCGGACGATCATCTCCTGCGTCGCGATCCGCTCGATGAGAAACTGCGCCAGCTTGGCGTGATTTGTCAGCCGCTCGAACGCGCGCTGATTGAGCACGAAGAACTTTTCCGCAAACATTTTATGGCGCAGCCGGTAACCCTCGGCTCGGCCAAGTTCGCAGCGCTGCACGAGGCGCTCGTCACATCCGGCACATTCATTTACGTCCCGCGCGGCGTGGAGGTCGAGCTGCCGATCGAGATCTTCCACTGGCTGAACCGGGAGAACGCATCCGTCTTCCCGCACATACTTTTGATCGCGGACGAGCTCGCGAAAGTCACCGTGATCGAGCGGTTCCAATCAGTGCACCCTTTGCGCCGCGGCTTTGCATGCGGCGTGAACGATCTCGTCGCCGGGCGCGGTGCGCAGATTACCTACGTCTGCACACAGGACTGGGGCACGAACGTGCTCGCCGTGCAGGTAAACGCGACGACGGCGGACCGCGATGCTTCGGCGATGAGCTTGAACGCGAATGTCGGTGCAGCCTATTCGCGCTTTGAGAGCTTCAGCCGAATCAATGGCGAAGGTGGACGCAGCGACCTGCTGGCGGTCGCCGTTGTTGATGCTGCGCAGGAGTTTGACGCACGTACGCTCCAGGATCATGCGTCGCCGCACACGACGAGCGATCTTCTCTACAAAAACGCCCTCAACGATCGCGGCCGCGCCACGTTCGGTGGGCTCATCCGGGTCGAGCCGCACGCGCATTTCACAGACGCCTACCAAACCGTCCGCAATCTCCTTCTGAGCGACGACGCAGAGGCGAACTCGATGCCCGGCCTCGAGATCATGGCCGACAACGTAAAGTGCAGTCACGGTGCTACGTCCGGCCAGATCCATGAAGATGAGATGTTCTACCTGCTGGCCCGCGGTATACCGGTTCCGGTCGCGCGCCAGCTGCTCGTCACCGGCTTCCTCAACGAAGTCGTCGAGCGGCTCGATCATCCCGTCGTGGCTGGCGAGGTCCGCGCGTTGATCGACGCCAAGTTCGCGCGCCAATTGTAGGGCGACGCTCCGGTTGCCCATTCTCTGATCCTGGGCAGGCGAGGCGCCCACTCTACAACGCATCGGAGCCATACATTGCGACAAGCGCTCGCGCTTCTGCTGCAATGCGCTGCTGCAATTCCTTCGGTTCGAGCACGCGCACGTGGCTGCCCCAGCTTAAAATCCAGCGCTCGATCTCTTCGAGCCCGCCGAGCTCCAACTGCATCGTGATCGAGCCGTCCCGCGCCGGTTTGATTCGCTGCGACTCGTGCCAGCTGCGCTCGCTCACGAGCCGCCCTGCAAACCCATCGAACTCGAGCCGGATGCGGTGCTTCTTACCGCCCTCGAAAACGCCAAAGCTTCCGCTCAGCACCTTGCTGATCGAGAAATCCGCTGGTCTTCGGAAACGCGTGCTCGTCGCGCGGGCATTGCGCATGCGCGGCAGGGCAAACGTGCGGAGCTGGCGGCGGTCGAGATCTTCGGCGAAGAGGTACCATTGGTTCTCGAGTGATGCGATGTGGTACGGATTGACTCGTCGCTGCTCGTAACGATGGCTGCCGAGCTTCTGATATTCGAAGTGCAGCTCCACCGACCGCAGCACCGCATTGCTCACCGTCTCGAACAACTCGAGATCGGCGACGCTGGCGCCGGCACTGTGGAATGAGATGACGTTCTCGAGATCGCTCCACGCGAACGACATTCGATCCTTCAGGCCATCCGTGATCTTGCGGAAAGCCGAGCGGAGCGGACGCTCGAACGGCGTACCCTGATATTGAGCCAGAGCTTTCTGCGCTACAAACAGCGCCGCGATCTCGCCTTCTGAGACGTCGATCGTCGGGAAGCTCGTGACGGCTTCGGTGTAGTAGAAGCCGAACCGGAGCGGGTCGTACTCGATCGGCAGCGCCAGCCGATAACGCATGAAGTCGATGTCGCGCTGGATCGTCTTCGACGAGACCTCGAGCTCCTCGGCGATCTTGCGGCAGTTCGGGAAACGACCCGCCTTCAGACGCGCATGAATCGCCATCATGCGCTCGAGCGGCGGCCTGGATGATTGCGCCTCTTTTACGTTGGTAGTCATGGCTCAACCCAGCGCCAATGAGCAGGGAAAGAAATTTTGGAAATCTTCATGCGTAGGACAGTCCATGTCCGACCAGCGGGCGCAAGGTCGCTCCATGAAAACATATTCGAATCGTCACCGGTGCCGCCGCAGCACGTTGATCCCGGTCCCGTATTCAGTCCGCCCGGATCGCCTCGAGCGCGGCATCCGCATGCTGCGCGTACTGCGCCTCTCGCTCGCCGCCCAACCACCGATCATCCACGCGCGGCAATGCGAGTTCG
>DATHXZ010000208.1:0-5612 GCA_035459405.1 Chthoniobacterales bacterium | reverse complement strand
CTCCCGGAGGTGCCGTTTGCGCAGCTCACTCAGCAGGACAGCAATCCGCTCGGTGCGAAGGCGCTGGCCATCAATCCCGCGGATTGGAAGCACGCGGAGACGGAACACTTCATCTATCACTACCAGCGCAGCTACGTTGCGACGCCGGTCGCCGTCGAAGCGGAGTTTCATTTCCGCGTCGTCTTGAAAGAGCTGGGCAAAACCGACGCGCAATGGCCTGAGAAGGCCCACATCTACATTTTCGAAAAGCCAGCCGACTGGGAATCCTTCCAATCAGCCGGACAGCTCGAGCCGTGGACCGGCGGGATTCAGTCGGGGAACAGCTTGTTCGTCGTTCGGAACCCTGCCTACAAGTTCACCGACAACAGTCTCGGCCACGAAATCGTGCACCTCATGGTGCGCCGACTATACGGCGCGCGCGTGCCGTTCTGGCTAAATGAAGGCCTGGCGCAATGCCTCTCGAAAAACGCGCACGCAAGCTACCAACGGGCGCGCGGTTATCTGTCAAAACCGTATTCAAACGGAATCCCTCCGGAGAAGCTCATCGCCCTGAGCACTCTGACGACGATGAGCTACCCGCCGGCCGCGCAGGTGGAGACGTTCTACGATGAATCCGAACGACTGGTGCGCTTCCTCGTCGCAGCGGATCGCGCGAAGTTCTTCGAGCTTCTTCAGTTGCTCGCCGCCGGCGATGCGTTCGAAAGCGGCCTCTCGCGGGCGGGCAGCGCGGCGTTTCCATCGCTTGCTGCCTTGGAGGAGAAGTTCCGGCCCTACGCAACGAAAGACGCGAGCACGGTGGCCCTGCAGGATCGTTGAACAACAGTGTCAACTGTCACGAAACGTGACAGCGGTGTCATCGATGCTGACGCAGTTTGCCGTGTTCGGAGGCGTTTCCCCCTGTGAAACGGGTCGGCACGTCCATTGCTAAAGAGAAGGCATGCTAACTCTATCCGCTTTCGTATTGGCTGTAAGTTCGGTTTTCGGCAGCGTCCTCTGGGCGTGCAAAGACGAGACACCGACTTCCGCCTAAGGGCGCCAGTCGGTGCGCGTTCGCAGTCGTAATGCGGCTGCGAACGCGCGTCAGACTCACGCCACCACGCACGCGCACCGAGGCGTTCGCCCGCTGCACGCGTGCGCTGGCGACACTTGGGTTCGGCTAGTCCTCGTCGCCGATGACGAGGTGGATCACGCCGGCTGGATTCGAGATCCAGAAGCCGTCGAAGTCTTCCCGCAGCTGCTCGACTTCATCGCGTCGCGGAACGCCGTTGATCTTCAGATAGGAAGCGGCGGCTTCGGTATCGTTTGTCTCGATCTCGAGCCAGATGTCAGGCTGGCTGAGATTCGGGACGAGATCGATCCAGAGGCGGTTCGGGCCAAACTGGAAGATGCAGCCGTCCTGCTCCTCCTCGATGAGCGGCAAGCCGAGCGTGTCGCGATAGAATGCGACCGTTTGTTCGTAGGTGTGCGCCGGGCACTTAATCGCGATATTCGGCCCGCCGGAAAACTGCGGCCCATTGACGTTGGCGACCATGAAAGCCCTGTCTGACGCCTAGAGCTGCGTCAGGATCTTCTTTGCGATCTCTTTCGCTTTGTTCAGCGCCATCATCTCGTCGTCGAGACCTGCGATGCCAATCGTGATGAGCGCGCTGCCTTTCGCCACATAAACCATCATCACCTTTTCGTCGGCGCCAGTCGCCTGCCCGTTGCCTTTGATGTAGCCGGCGCGATCGCCGAGGCCGCTGATGCTCTCGATCTTTCCGTTCCCGCCACTCAGCATCGCGAACTGCTTTTTTGCATCGAGCTTGCCCGCGGCCGACTGGTGCACGCGGAGCACGAGCGATTTGCCCGGCCGTTCGGAGTAATAATTGCAGCGCGAGTAATAGCCATCGGCCCCGTCGCCATTGCGCGGCTGCGGCTCTTTGACCGGTTCGCCGAGGGCCGTTTCGGCGTCGGCCTTCGTGATCACGGCTGCGACATCGACCTGTTTCGCCGGTGCTGCGGCGCCATGCAGCGCCGCAGCGCACACGAACAACAATGCAGACGCGGCGAGCGCCGAAAGCACCTTCATCGTCCTATCCACCTGCGGAACCTTCACCACCGGGTTCGGTCATGCCAACCGGATCGAGCGCAGCATTGAGCTCAGCCTCGGGCAGCACCTTCTTCTCGCGGCACAGCTCGCGGACGGTCCGTCCGGTCTTTGCGCTTTCCTTCGCGATTTCAGCGGCGCGATCGTAGCCGATCTTGGGGGCGAGGCTGGTCACCATTGCCATCGATAACTCGACGAGCTCGCGGCAACGCTCCTCGTTGGCTTCGATCCCACGCACTGCTTTCTCCGTCAGAATGTCGGAGACGTTCGCAAGCAGGCGGATGCTCTCGAGAAGGTTGTGCGCCATGACGGGCATCATCACGTTCAGCTCGAAATTGCCGTTCGCGCCCGCCCAGGCGATGCAGGCGTCGTTGCCGATCACCTGTGAGCAGACCATCATGGTCGACTCGGAGATCACGGGGTTCACTTTGCCCGGCATGATCGAGCTGCCCGGCTGTGTGGCCGGCAATCGGATCTCGCCGATCCCGCAGCGCGGTCCGCTCGCGAGCCAGCGGATGTCATTCGCGATCTTGAACAGGCTGACCGCGATGGTCTTCAAGTGTCCGCTCGCTTCCACAACCGCATCCTTTGCGCCCTGCGCTTCGAAATGGTTTGTGGCTTCGCGGAACTCGATCCCGGTGCGTTGATGCAGGTGCCGCATCACCTTGGCCGGAAAATCGTGGTGACGGTTCAACCCCGTGCCCACCGCGGTGCCGCCGAGCGCGAGCTCCTTTAGCACCTCGATCGACCGCTGTGCACGCTCGCGCGCATAGGCGATCTGCTGTGCGTATCCGCCGAAGCCCTGCCCCAGCCGCACCGGTGTCGCGTCCATTAAGTGCGTGCGGCCGATTTTGACGATGTGCCAGAATTCCTTCGCCTTCGCTTCGAGCTCCGTTTGCAGACGCTCGAGTGCCGGTAGCAGGTGATTGCGCAGCTCCTCCGCGCCGCTCACGTGAATGGCCGACGGGATGACGTCGTTGCTCGACTGTCCCATGTTGACGTGGTCGTTCGGGTGAACCGGATCGCGAGCACCGATCCCCTTCCCGGCGAGCTGGCACGAGCGATTCGAGATGACCTCGTTCGCGTTTGTGTTTGTGCTCGTGCCCGATCCCGTCTGAAAGATATCGAGTGGGAAATGCTCGTCGTGCTTGCCCTCCAGCACCTCTTCGGCGGCTTGCACGATCAAGGCGCAGCCATGCGCGTCCAGCAATCCGAGATCGTGGTTTGCCTGCGCTGCGGCCCATTTGATCAGCCCAAGCGCCCGAATGAACGGCCGTGAAAAACGGTAGCCGCTAACCGGGAAATTCAGCACCGCTCGCTGCGTCGATGCGCCATACAACGCGGACTCCGGGACGAGCATCTCGCCCATCGAGTCCTTTTCCGTGCGCAACGCGCCGTGCGTCATCGATCGGCCGAAGCGTGCGCGTGCTGCATGGACGGGCGGCTGCGGCCGTTCCGGCGATCGGACTTGTGGAACACCGTGATGAACATCGGCGGGATGTTTTGCAGGAAATATTCGGACTCGGCGTGATCGAACAACGTTGCATGCTGCCGCAGCTCGTTCGTCACCTGGTAGATGATGAAGTCGCCGCCTGGCGCGAGCGACTCGTGGGTCTTCTCGAGCAGCGCGCGCTTTTTCTCGATCTCCAGGATGCTGAACGGAATGCCGGAGACGATGTAGTCGCACGCGTCAATCCCAAGGCGGTCGAGCTCGGTCGGAAGTTGCGCCGCGTCGCCGTTTACAACATGCACACGCGGGTCACTGGCGAACTGGCGCTCGAGGTCGCGTGAAAAGGCAGGGTCCAGTTCGAACAGGATCAACTTCGAGTCGGCGGACATCCGCCGCGCGATCTCGCGTGAGTGGACGCCTTCGCCTGGGCCATACTCGGCGATCACCCGTGGCTCGCTGAAGTCCATCTTGCTTGCGACCCTCTCGACCATCGCTTTTGAACTCGGGATGATCGACGCGACCTGAAACGGCCGTTGCAAAAAACGCTTGAGGAACAGGACGCTCATGAAGGTGGGATTGTTAACTGCTGCTCCGGCGTTGTCCAGCGATGAAGTCCGCTGCCGGCCATGCCGAACCAGTCACCTGAATCGCACAAACGCCGCAGGGCGAGTGCGTTTTCTTTCGGCGATCCTGCACATACACGCAAGGAAGCGGTTGACATCGATTCTGAAATTTATAAGGCTTTAACCACGAAAAGGCTTGCTCCGCTCGGCGCGAGTTGCTGAATCTCTGCCATGCACAACCTCCTAACGGTCAAGGAAACGGCCAAGTATCTGCGGATCCCGTTGCCGACCGTTTACTATTTGGTGCAGCGCGGGCAGCTCCCCGCGATCCAGATTGGAGGCCGCTGGCGCATCAAGAAATCGTCGCTCGATAAGGACATCCTCAAGGAAGACAAGTCGGGTCAGCCAACCGTTCTGGTCGTAGATGACGACGAGAGCCTGCAAAGCTTGTTTAAAATTTTTCTCAAGAAGATCGGGTTTAGCCGCGTAGTTGTCGGTACCGTCAAGGAAGCGCTCGCCGCGCTCGAGAAACAGAAATTCGACCTGCTCTTCCTCGATCTGAAACTCCCCGATGGCCCGGCCGATGACGTCTACGACGCCGCGAAAGAGGCCGATCCCGAACTCCCTATCATCGTGATCACCGGCTATCCGGATAGCGAAATGCTTGATCGCATTCTGGCCAGGGGCCCGATCACTGTACTGAAGAAGCCGCTGCAGGTCGAGCAGCTCCAGCAAACGGTGCGCATTCTCGGGCACAAAGACGCCGCCAAGCTGGCAGCGTAGCTGTAGCTGCGTCCCTGCGGGACGCGCGCGCAGCACGGATCCCTAGCGCCTAAGCGCTTCGCGCAACGACGCCGCTACGCATCAGCGCACATGTACACGGATCGGGAGCACATGGTTTATCATGTACGTGCCGTATTCCTGAATTCGCTGCGGCGGTTGGGTCCGTCCCGCTGAATCCGTCGCGCGAGCCATCAGTGCGTACTCGCCCGGTTCGGAGGGCGTCCAGGCATACTCCCAGAAGCGCCACGCGTTCCTCGCTGGCTCACCTAAGAGCATCGCAGCGTTCCACGTCACGCCGGAGTCGGCGCTGAGCTCCACCAACGCGACTTCATCCTCGCCGCCCCATGCGGCGCCGTGCACGCGATACTCTTCTCCGGCAGGGATGACTTCCCCTATGTGCGGTCGCGCGATCTGCGCTTTCACACGCATCTCGGCCAGCGCGACAAGCGTCGGGATGCCGTTTCGCTGCTCCCAGTAGGTGTAGTCGATCGATTGGTAGTAGCCGTTGAACTGCTCCGTTGTGATCACAATCCGCTGCAGCCACTTCACGGAAGCCATCCCAAACCAACCCGGCACGACCGCGCGCAGCGGGAAGCCGTGTTCCGGCGTGAGCGGCTCGCCATTCATCGCGCACGCGAGCAGCACATCAGCCATCGCCTTCTGGACCGGTACGCTTCGGGCATAATGAATTTCGCCGGGGGGCCGCGGCGGTTCCTTAATTGCGCCGCGG
>DATHXZ010000207.1:0-1561 GCA_035459405.1 Chthoniobacterales bacterium | reverse complement strand
GCGGCGCGCGATCAACTGCGGGCCGGGTTCGATCGGGTGCTCGCTGAGCTTTTCCTGCAGCAGCTCGTTGGCGACGCGCAGGCGCCAGATTTCGTCGGCTTCCGCTTCATCCTTCGGCCACGGCGCTTTCTGCCGGCTGAGATCGATGGTGGCGTCGGGTTTAACGTCGTTCGGCTGGTTAAGCAGCGCCTTCACCTTGGCGACGCGATCGTCGACGCGCTTCATGTAAAGCTCGTAGATCTCGTAGGCGGGTTTCAGGTTCCCGAGCAGAACGTCGTCGTCGATCGAGGTCCCGTATTTGGCGTAGAGCATGTCCACGTCTTGCTGCGTGAAGAAGAGATGGCTGAAATCGAGCAGCTCGAGATATGTCTTGAGGAACTTCTTCGAGACTTCGTCGTTCAGCGGCTGACGCGTGTAGTGCCCCTCCTCGAGGAGACGGCCGACCGACACGGCGACCTGCTCCAGGTCCGACTTCGCCTGCAGCGGCTGCACCGCCATGGCAAAGCTCAATAATGCGGCCGGGAGTGCGAGAGAGAGTCGGAAGTGAGACTTCATCAGAATTCGAGGTTTGGGAAAGTCGCAGAAATGGTGATTCGGCGCAACATGGCGAGCGTGGTAATTACGGTGCACGGAGTGAGACAACGCCGCGGCGGTGAAGATTCGAACACTGCACGTAAAAACGGATGTCACCGCGGTTTGACCGCAGCTTCCGTTCCGTTGCATCGATATTTGCGGCGTTTCCCTCGTACTCCTAGTCCTGATCCTGCTCCTAATCCTCGGGTGGAGAGCGCGGCGGCCGCAATTGGATTATGAGTAGGATTAGGGGTAGGAGCAGGAGTGACGGCACAACCTTACGAGACCTTCTGCGGTGGCATTTTCGAGACGAACTGTTACCTCCTGCGAGCTCCCGAAGGACCGATCCTATTCGACGCGCCGGACGGCGCGTGCGAGTGGCTCGACTCACGTGGCATCGAACCGAAGATGCTGCTGCTGACGCACGGGCACTTCGATCACGTGCCGGATGTCGCGAAGATTAAACGGCGTTTCGGCTGCCCGCTCGGCTGTCACGCCGACACCGTGCCAATGATCGCCGAGCCGAATTTCTTCCGGAACTTCGGCTTCCAGTTGGAAATCGAGACTGCGGAGCCGGATTTCCTGGTCGAGGAAACGCCGTCACGCGCATTCCTCGGGCGCGAGTTTCAGGTGCTCGAAGTCCCGGGTCATTCGCCCGGCAGCCTCTGCTTTCTGGCTCGTGATGCGGAGCTGCTGATCGGCGGCGATGTGCTCTTTGACGGTGGTGTGGGACGGTGGGATCTGCCCGGCGGCGATGGCGAGCTGCTCCTCCGCGGGATTCGCACCAAGCTCTACCCGGTCGGAGATGACGTCGCCGTGCTGCCTGGGCACGGCCCCGCGACTACGATCGGCGACGAGCGGCGGACGAATCCGTTCGTGCGCTCGGTTAGCTAAGCTAATGCGGCGCGTGCTGGGTGAATTATAGGGCAAGCGCTTCGCTTGCCCACGTTCTGCACCACGAGCACTCCGCGTGCAACCCGGCTGCGCT
>DATHXZ010000206.1:0-2070 GCA_035459405.1 Chthoniobacterales bacterium | reverse complement strand
TTTTCGTCATCGACAGGCGCACGTTTGCCGACGTTCGAAAGGTCCGGACCCATGCGCATTCTGCCGAGCATCACCGGACGCTCGAAGATGTAATCACGCGGTGCGCTGCGGCGATCGCCCCATTTGCGATCGATGTCCGTCGCGGCGTACGGCGCGCGCACCTGTTGCGTGTGGCAATAGACGCAGCCGTTCGCCGCGTAGACTTTGCGACCGCGCTCTACCATGCCCGATTCCGGCGCGGGATACGCATCGTTCCCCTCCTCGTCCATTTGCGGGTCGAGGTGACCGATCTGGGCGTTCGGGATAGCGACGAGCCCCGCCCACGAGAACGCGAACGTGCCGAAGATGCCGAGAAAAAGCGGAGCTACACCTTTCATGCGTGCTTCTGGGCAACGTCTTCTTCCTGCGGATTGAGGAACGTCGGAACTGTCGCCGTGCGGCCGAGACCGAACAGCATCATGCCGAAATGAAATGCGAACACGACATGCGCGATCGTCAGCAACATCCCCGACAGGCTGCGGCCGCGCAGATAGGGCAGAATCGTTTGCGTGCTCTCGGTGAACGGCACGGCCGTGTTGTTCAGATCCTGGCCTTGCATGATGCCGCCTGCAAAAAGCATCAGCACCATCAAGCCGACACCGTAGGCGGCGGTCCAGAAGTGCAGCTTGATGAGGCCCGCGTAACGCCATTCACGCCCGACCAGCCGCGGCACGATGTAGTACATCGCGCCGAACATAATCATCGAGAAGAACGCATACGTACCGAGGTGCGTATAGGCGACGCTCGCCTGGGTGAATTGCGTGTAGCTCGCCACTGAACGCAGCGACAGCAGAATGCCGAGCGCGGCGAAGACCGTGAAGCCGATCGCGCCGAACACCGTAAATCGGAGCGTCGGGCTGTAGCGCATCAGGCCGAAGTTGCCCTGCATCGTCATGTGCAGATTCAACCCGACCGTGGCGACGGGAATCGTCGTGAGGATCGCGGCCGCGATGCTCGCGGTCACCATCCACGCCGGGAACGGTCCATCGACGAGCCGCTGCATTCCGGTCCAGCTCGAGAAGAGCGCGTAGGTCCAGAAGCCGATCGCGGCGAGGTGGTAGCTATAGACCGGACGCCCAATGACTTTCGGGATCATGTAGTACGCGGTGCCGAGCGCGAGCGCACCGAGCCACAGGAACATGATGTTGTTCGCGTACCACCACGTCAGCGCGGCCTGCATCACACCTTGTAGCGGCGTGACGAACAACATGATCTGCGCCGCGCCATACAGCCACGGGAACCACAGAAACGCGCCGATCAGATACCATTGCGTGATGTAGATGTGGCCTTCGCGCCGCAGTTGGAACATCAACACCGCCCACGAAACAACCATCGTGTAAGCGACAAACAGAATCAGCGCGGCGTATGGCGGGAACTCGAGCCACTGGTACCCGGTGCTCTGTCCTGCAAGAATGCCGATCGTGCCGGCGAGGACGCCGAGATTCCAAAACGCCGCACCCGCCACGAGCAGCAACGGCCGCCGCAAAGTCGTGCGGCAGAGTCGCGCCATTAGCCAGATCGCCGTGCCGATGCCGACCATCGATGCCCAGCCGTAGATCATCACGTTCATGTGCGCCGGGCGCACGCGGCCCCAGGTCAGCGGCCCGATGTCCGCGAACAGATCGGGCATGTGCATCTTGAACGACGTATATGCCGCCAGCAGCGTGCCGATGATCAGCCACGCCACCGCCGAGGTGTAGAACATCAGCACCGGCACGCGCGTCGAGGCATCGATGAGCGCGCGCTCGACTTGCTCGACATCGCTTCGCGTGACCTGCGTCGTCGGTGTGGCGATTGGCGCAGTGCTCGGAGCCTTCAATGGGATCTCGGCGGGAGGCATGAAAAGTTTAATGAATTAGCGATTTAGTGATTCAGCGATTCGTTAGCACTTTCATTCGCTGCATCATTAACTCGCTCCGTCGCTAACTTGCGCCGCAGCCACCGGCGCCGCGGCATCACGGCGTCGGTCGGCCTGCCGACCGGCTCATCGCGATCGAAAATCACCTCAGCGTCTTTCTGGTTCAGCTTCAT